>JAZNMF010000059.1:0-24833 GCA_045579545.1 Acetatifactor sp.
GATGTATGACGGACTTAATGAGAGTCAGAGAACTGTAGTGGAAAAAGGTATGTACAAACACAGCTTCGCTCTGGCATGTACGTCTTATCAGAGTACAAACAGCAGTTTCTGGGTAGCATTACTGCAGGACGGTAACCAGAACGTGGTAGTCAATGCCGGATTTGCCATGGGCGCATTGGCAATGATGGATAAGTATCCTGAGGAAAGTGCACTGATTGTTTCCGGTGCGTTGAAAGCTGTAGAGGCTATGATGATCGAGTTTGGTCCCGACGGTGCGTGGAAGGAAGGAACGAACTACTGGGAGTACACCATGCAGTACGGTGCCAAGATGCTTTCCTCTCTGGAAAGTGTATTTGGAACCAGCTTTGGCTTAGACAAGTGCGAAGGCTTGTCAACAGCAGGCAATTATATCATGCACATGCAGTCTGATAAGGGACTCTTCAACTATGGTGATGCCAGTGCGTCCCACTATTATGTTCCTGAGATCTTCTATCTGGCTGATAAATATGACAACAAAGATTTGATGGCAACCGTACTTAATGTAAACCACGGAGAGATGCTGAACTGTGAAGATGTGGTGCTTTCCCTGTTATGGTACGATGACAGTGTTAAGGAAGGCGCTGGCGAGCTTCCGACAGATGGTGTCTATTGGACAGAGGGTGTTGCTGCCTTCCGAGATATCTGGACTGACGGCGCTACTGCTTATGTAGGCGTGCACGGCGGCAAGACCAATGTAATGCATGCGCAGTTGGACGGCGGTTCCTTCGTATACGATTATGCAGGTGTAAGATGGGCTAAGGAGCTTGACAGAACTCCTTATGATACCTCCGTATCCTCTGACAGATCAGAAACCAGCAGGCGCTGGTTGTTATACAAGTCCAAGGCTGAGGCTCACAACACGCTGGTAATCAATCCCGACGGCGCAGCAGAGCAGAAGATCGGCTCAACAGCCAAAATGCTTCGCTTTGAAAGCGACAACAAGGGCGGCATTGCGGTGCTTGATCTGACAGAGAACTATGCAGATGATGTGACCAGTGCGATCAGAGGTTATTTCTTTACCGATGACAGAAGCAGTTTGGTAGTGAGAGATGAGATTACGCTGTCTCAGGCTAACTCTACTGTATACTGGTTCATGCAGACAGATGCAGACGTTGTGATTGCAGCGGACGGTAAGTCTGCAACCCTTACTCAGGATGGCAAACAGGTTACTTTGGAATTTGTGACCACAGGAAACGGAACGGCTGAGCTTTCCTATGGACCGTCCACAAGAGCTTTGCTGGGCACCATCAGCCCTCTTGCAGGCACTTCCGAGGCATCCAAGGATACAGAGAATCCTGAGGTAAACCGAATTGCCATCAAATTAAGCGGCGCAAGCGGAGATGTGACGATCACCACCAAGCTGACACCGGCCAATGTGAACAGTACACCGGTCAGCGATTATGATAAGAGCATTTCGAGCTGGGCAATTCCTCAGGGAGAAATTGCAGCAAAGCCCGAAATCCAGAAAGTAGTTATTGACGGACGTGAGATCGTATTTGACGGTGCAAACAGTGCAACCTTCCTGTGCGTGGAAGGCAAGTATGCTACTGTTCCCGCAGCTGTGGTAACGGTCGATGAGACAAAGTTTACCTATGAGGTTACCAATGCTGCAACCACAAATGGCGGTGCTACCACCATTCTGGTAAAGGACAAAACAAACCCCAATGTAATGACTTCTTATACGGTTGTATTTGAAGAAATTCCGGTAGCAGCAGTTCCTTCAGGCTTTACCGGCAATGCATTACAGGTAGTAGATGTGACGGCCAGTGATGAGCCTCAGGCAGATCTTGGTTATGTGGCATGGAAGGTTCTGGACCAGGATACCGATAGCCGCTGGACTTCACAGGGTATCGGTAATTGGATCTTACTGGAGCTGGAAAAAGAAGCTACTGTTGACGATCTGATCATCCTGTTCAAGAATGGCCATGTGCGTTATACTTATTTCAATGTAAGTGTATCCACAGACGGAGAAAATTTTGAAATGGTTTATTCCGGTGAATCCGCAGGTCCTGCCATCGGTAATGCGGAAGCTTATGAACAGTTTGATCTGGGCGGTAAAACTGCCAAGTATATTAAGATCGGCTGTAACGGTAACTCTGCTCAGGGTATTGTGGCAGGCTGGAACAATATCGGTGAAGTAGTATTTACCGGTACTGTGACAAACACTGGTGCAGGCAACGGCGGAGGCAGTGTACCTGCTCCGACACCTGACGATAACCAGTCATCAGATGATACCGCGCAAGCGCCTTCCCAGGCTCAGTCCGGAAAGTCTCCGCTGACCGGAGAGAGAAGTCTTTCTGTGTTCTGGGGAATGGCAGTAGTTGCAGTGTTTACAGGTGCTGTTGTTTGTGGTATGATCAGTCGTAAGAAATTCAGATAAGAAATAAACGGGGTTTGATACCATGAAAGAAGAAATGCGAAACAGTAACATTTCCGAGATCGATAAGAATCTGGCTGTTGAGTCTACAATCAGCCGGGACGGATTACATTTTTACGATGCGGAATGGGAACCATTCAGGATATACGGAGTGTTTAAAGAGAACGGCATGTTTCGCAGAATGCCTGAGAAAGTGGCAGAAAAGGTCAGTGAAGGTGTGCATCGTCTGCACACCCACACTGCCGGTGGCCGCGTTCGTTTTGTGACTGACAGCCCCTATGTGGCTATCAAGACAGAGTTTGTGCCCTTCCGGATGCCACACTTTGCCCACACAGGTAGCGAAGGCTTTGACATGTACACGGAGATAGAGAGAGAAGTCAGGTATAAAGGTACCTATGTTCCACCTTATGCGGAGAGCCATGGATATGAAGGCGTACTTGATTTCGAGGACCGCTCGGAACGGATCATCACCATCAACTTTCCGCTGTACAGCTCTGTCAAAAAGCTTTATATCGGTTTAGAGGAGGGTGCCGTGTTAAAGGCGGCACCTGACTATAAATTGGAGAAGCCGGTGGTGTTTTACGGGTCCTCCATCACGCAGGGAGGCTGTGCCTCCAGGCCCGGTAACTGTTATCAGAATATTTTATCACGTCGCCTGGATTTTGATTACATTAATCTTGGCTTTTCCGGAAGTGCGAAGGGTGAGGATTATATGGTTGACTATATCAAAGGCCTTGATATGAGTGCTTTTGTGATGGACTATGACTACAACGCCCCAAGCGAAGAGCATCTTGAAAATACACACCGGAAAATGTTTGATGCGATCAGGCAGGCGCATCCTTACATCCCCATCATCCTCATGCCCAGACCGAAGTATTATCCTACTGAGCCGGAAAAGAAACGTTCCGGGATCGTGTATGATACCTATCTCGGGGCCAGGAATAAGGGGGATCAAAATGTTTATTTCATAAGTGGTACTAAGCTTATGGAGAAGGCGTTTGATGAAGGCACCGTGGACGGTGCACACCCCACAGACTATGGCTTTTACAGCATGGCAAGTGCGGTGGAAGAAGTGATGAAAGATATATTGAAATAGTGCTAAATGATAAAGGAGCTGTCCGTCAGGTGGGCAGCTCCTTGTTTTCGTTGTGCTCCCGTCGGTATTCCGCGGGTGTGGTGCCTATCATCTTTTTAAAGGTCTGGTAAAAGAATTTGGTGTCATTAAATCCGCATTTGGATGCAATCTCCGAAGAACTGTCATCCGTAGTCTCTAAGAGGCGGCAGGCCTGAGAGATGCGAAGCTCCTGCATATAGGAAGAAATTGAGGTCCCGGTAGTCTTTTTGAAAAGCTGCCGGAAATAATTTTTGCTCAGGAAAACACCGGAAATAACGTCGTCAAGATTAATGGGAGACATATAATTCTTTTGCATATGCTCAATGGCCTTCTGCACCAATTCCTGATGAGTTTCCGTGAAAGCAGGGCGGTTCTTGTCAAACTCCCGGAAAATTTTGATGATAAGTTCGATCAGGTTGGCACGGATAATACCGTGGGAGCCTTTTTCTCTGGTATTGTATTCGTGATAAATCTTCTCAAACAGCCCGTGAAATTCCTTAGAATTTGTTTTGATCAGGTTTTTGGGCACGTCCTGCATTCTGAACTCGGTAAAGACGGAAGAGAACAGATAGGAGGAGGCCAGGGAATATAGTTCGTTACTTTCGATGGACAGATTAAAAAAGTCAGGGGTAAACAAAAGGTCATAAGTCAAAAAGCCTTCGTCCCCAAGGGCGTCAAAGGAAAAGGAATGAGGCACCTGATAGTCGATCATGATAACATTCCCCTTTTTGACCGGGTAGGAGCGGCCTTCGATTTCATGAATGGCAGAGCCGGAGATTACGTAAATCAGCTCAATAAAGTGGTGGGAATGGGTCACACCGTTAAAGTCATAATTATCTGATTTCTGAATAAAAATGTTCTCATTATCCTTGAAATATTCACTTTTTTTCAATTCAAAGATTTCGTTCTGCATAAAGTTGTCCTTCTGTATGAATTCCTTCAGGTAGGAAAATTATAACCTAAAGGGGACTGTTTTTCAAGTGGTGCGGCTATGGTCAATCCGCATTTTTTTCATGAGCATGTCAGAAAAACAAGTCGGATAAACCATTGTTACAAACTGTAGTAAAAGGTAAAATAGAAGCATAGAAAAGTATGTCTGATTGGAGGGAAACTATTATGATTCAAACCGTTCTCGGACCGATTGAAAAGGAAGCGGTGATGGCAACGCTGTCCCACGAACATATTCTTTCGGATCTACGCCCTATGGTACAGCCGCTTGACAATGGCATATTTTATGACAAAATAGCACTTCACAATTACGGTGAACTTTCCAGAAACCCCTATGCCATTCTGGATAATGCCGTGCTTGATGACCGTGAGGCTCCTATTGATGAGTTTTTAAGACTGAAGAAAGCCGGATTTAACCTTGTGGCCGATGCAACCACTGCAGATTTTGGCCGGGATGTACGCTATTTGAAAGAACTTTCTGAGAAAACCGGCGTTCATATCGTTGCCGGATGCGGAAGTTATATTGATGCTTCTGTCAGTGAGGAAATAAAAGGCAAATCTGTATCGGAGCTTACAGATATCATTATCAAAGAGCTCACAGAAGGAATTGATGGCACGGATATCAAGGCCGGTATGATTGGTGAGGTGGGATCCAGCAAGAAGATCACTGACAATGAGTATAAATTCTTAAAAGCAGCGGCACAGGCACAAAAGGAGACCGGATTCGGTATGCAGATCCATGCCTGCCTCTTTAACAGAGAAGGCCTGAATGCGCTGGATTATGCAGTGAGCTGCGGCGCAGATCCCGAAAAAATCGTGATCTGCCATGTGGATGTAGTTTTGGATGAAGAGTATATCATGGGTATACTGGAAAGAGGCTCCTATGTAGACTTTGACGATTTCGGAAAAGAGTACTACGTGGACCGGGCTGACAGAAACCTTTTGGATGGTTCCTTTGCTTACGATACCCAGCGGGTTGCCTTCCTTAAGAAACTGATTGAGAGAGGATATGGTAAGCAGCTTCTGATCACCAATGATATCTGTTTAAAGAGTATGCTTCATAAGTACGGCGGTTGGGGGTATGATCACATCCCGAAGCATATTGTGCCCATGATGGAAGATTTTTCCATATCACAAAAGGATATTGATATGATTATAAGACAAAATCCCATCAGATTTTTGGAAAGGAGATAAAGCATATGAAATGGATTGATTGCAGTGCCTGCATTGGCCTGGACAGTATCAACCGCGTGATTATCAATCACGAAAACTATTATGTGTATGAGAAGGTAAGGCAGGCTGCCAATGCAAAAGAACTTCTGGAAGAGATGGATTTTTGCGGAGTGGACGAGGCCTTTGTGTACCACCAGGGCATGGTTGAGGTGGATCCTGCTTACGGCAATCAGCTGATCCTTCAGGATGTAGCTGTGAATCCGGACAGACTTCATGCTACCTGGTCTATTCTGCCTCCAATCACGGAAGAGCAATATCTTCCGGAGAACCTGATTCCGGAGATGAAGAAACACAATATCAAGGCATTGAGAGCTTATCCGGAAAAGAACCGATTCTTTTTGGACCGCGTTACCATGGGTGAGCTGTTGGAGGTTTTGGAAGAGAAGAAAATACCTCTGTTTTTATCTCCCCAGGACGGATGGAAGAGTATTTTTGATGTATTGAGAGAATTCCCCAAGCTCACCGTGATTCTGACCAATTACGGTCTTTGGGGTTCCGACAGATTTTTCTTCCCTCTGATCAGGGCTTATGAAAACGTATATATTGACACCAGCGATTATCAGGTTGTCAACGGTATCAATGAATTCTACAGAAAGTTCGGGGATGAGAAGCTTGTATTCGGCAGTAACTATCCCATGGATTATTTCGGAGGACCGATTACCGCACTTATGGCTTCCGACCTGCCTCAGTCGTCTGTTGAAAAAATTGCATCCGGTAATATTACCAGAATTATGTCGGAGGTGAAATTATGAGAAATCCATCAGCATTAGCTGCAGAATTTATGAAGACCCGCAAGATGCCCCTTCCGATCATTGACGCACATACCCATATGGGGCCTAACTACGGTACCTTTATGTCTATGGCAACCATGGATGAAATGGTTGAGCTTATGGACAAAGAGAATATTGAGATGATTTTCTGTGCCCCCCACAGCTCCCTGTTTGATCCGGCTGCAGAGGACAAGGAATTGAAGGAAGCTATGGTCAAGTACCCCGGAAGGATCTTGGGTTACTATACCTTCAATCCCAATTATAGTGAACAGTTTGCCGCACATATGGATGATGTGCTGAATGTTCCGGGATATATCGGATTTAAGTTCCTGCCTACCTACCACCGTTATCCCATTGACGGCGAGAACTATCGTCCGGCACTGGAATTTGCCAATAAGCACAAAAAGGTGATTCTCATCCATACCTGGGGTAACAACGACCCTCATAACGGTCCCAGACACATCGACAAGGCTGCAGGAGAGTATCCCGATGCTCTGTTTATCATGGGTCACTCTGCTCCCGGTGAACTGGATCAGGCAATCGAAGTGGCACTGAAGCATCCCAACGTATATCTGGATCTCTGCGACATTCACCGTCACAGCGGTATTGTTGATAAGATGGTGGAAGCAGTTGGCGCTGACAGGGTTCTGTTCGGAACCGATCTTCCCTGGTATGACCCTGCATATGGAGTTGGCAGTGTGCTGTTCTCCCATATCAGCGATGAGGATAAATATAAGGTTCTGTATGAAAATGCCAAGAAGCTTGCCATAAAGTGCGGAGGAATTCAGTAATGAAATGGTATAATCCACAGACAGAGCCCTTTCAGATCTCAGGCTTCGCTTTTTATGAGAAGGATCGGGTATATCGGAGAATGCCCCTTGCAGGCGAGGGCGTATTGCCGGATGCGGTATACGGACTTGCGGATGAGACCGCCGGCGGACAGATCCGTTTTCACGGTAAGCTGAAAAAGCTGTGTATCCGCGTGAGCCTTGCAGCGAAGCCGGGTTATTTTGCAGAGGCAAAAAAAGCCCACATGGCATTTGTGACCCAGAGCGCTTTTGATCTGTACCTGTCAGAGGACGGGAAGGATTATGTGTATTACAGTGTGGCACTGGGCATGGATGAGCACACAAGATATTACGAAAGTAAGTTCTTTGAGTTTGATGAGGCTGTGGAATATGATTTCTTGTTAAATTTCCCCCTGTACGGCGGTGTGGATAAGATTCTGATCGGTGTCGATGATGATGCGGAGATTTCTGCGCCCGGATACCATTTTAAGGATGACAAAAAGATAGTGCTCTACGGTACCAGCGTCCAGCAGGGTGCCTGTGCCGGGCGGCCGGGAATGGATATGGCCAATCTGATATCCCGCCTGCTTGACCGTGAGGTCTACAATCTGGGCTTTAACTCCAGCGGAAAAGCCGAGGCTGAGGTTGCAAAGGTGATTGCCGGGATCAAGGACATGGGGGCACTGATCGTAAGCATCGAAGAGAATTGCCCGGACTGTGATTGGTTGAAGCTGAAGCTTCCTGCCTTTTTGGAGATTTTCAGAAAGGAACAGCCGGATACCCCTGTGGTGATCATGCCCTTTATTGTAAGCGGTAAGGATACCATCAACCCCAAGCAAAGAGTGTTCCGGACGGAGTGCCGCCGTATTCAGAAGCGTATTGTGGAGGAATTCAGGGCAAAGGGTGATGAGAATGTCTATCTGTTCTTGCAGGAGGGTGAAGAACAGGAATGGACTTCGCGGAAGATCAACGGCCACAGCATCTGGCATGAATGCACCGTGGACGGTGTACATTACAATGATCTTGGTTTTTATTGGATGTCAAAAGCCTTATGCGGTTTTTTGACGAAGGAATTAAAATTATAGCTTGAGAAAGGATGAGTAAAGTTATGTCTAATATTAAATCTTTTGAAGAATCCAATGATGGTGTATTTGGTGATATTTTATCACAGAAACGTGAGAGAAAGCCGGTGAAGATCGGTCTGTTTACCGGCGGTTATTTTGAGTACTGGAGAATGTTCCCCGAGAGATTACAGCAGGATGTGGAAGAGGATCTCAACAGAGTGAGAGCCAACTTTAAGAATCGTTATGAGAACGTAGTGTGCTCTGAGACGGTTGATACTTTGGACGCAGCAGAAAAGGCCGGTAAACTGTTTAAACAGGAAGATATCGACTTGCTGGTAATCGCATATGGCACCTATCTGCCTGACTTTATGACCATGCATGTAATCAATCAGGTAAAGAATGTACCCATTGTATTTTTCTCCATTCAGGGAACCGGCCTGGTTGACAAGAAGGGTGATTATGAGCACAGCATGAGAAACAGCGGTATCATCGGTATCGCGCAGATCACAGGTACTCTGAGAAAGATGAACCGCGACTATAAGGTAATCGTGGGAAGCATCGACGACGAACGTGCTTATAAGAAGCTGGATGTTCAGGTAAAGGCACTTCAGGCTGTACATGATATCAAAGAGGCAAACATCGGTGTTATCGGTAATGTGTTCCGCGGTATGTATGATCTGGAACTGAGCAAGACTTTCTTAAAATCCAATTTTGATGTGAATGTAATCTATATTCAGAGTGGCCATCTTATGGTAGAATGGGAGCAGGTTACCAAAGAAGAAGTAAACGAAGTGGCAGAGAAACTCATGTCCCGCTTCAAGATGAGAGGTGTTACTGAAACAGATGTAAAGCATGCCGTGAAGCTTGCCATTGCCATGAAGCGCCTGGCACAGCGGTTCCGTCTGGATGCTATGTGCTTCTTAGATCAGCACTTTGTACAGAAGCAGACATTGACCACTGCGCGTATCGGAGCTTCTCTTTTGATGGAGTATGATGACATGATCGTAGCCTGCGAAGGTGATCTTGGCGGATTGGTAACCATGATGCTGATGAAGTCTATCTCCGGCAATGTTTCTCTTATGGGAGAATGGGGCGAGTTTGATGAGGAGCTGAATGCCTGTCTGATCATGGGTCATGGTATCGGAGTGCCTGCCCTTGCAAAGAGTGACGCAGATGTGACGCTGACCAGAACTCCCGAGCAGTGGGGATTTGAGGGCGGCGGCCTGAATTATGAATTGATCTTAAAGCCCGGTCCGGCTACTGTTGCTCACGTGATCGAGACGGTGAACGGTTATAAGATGATCGTTTCTCCTGTGGAAAGCCTTGATTTCCCCACCCTTCAGTACGATGAGCTTCACGCAATGGTGCAGATGAAGCAGCCGATCAAGGACTATCTGGAGAAAGTATTTGAGAGCGGCGTGACCCATCACTGTATCGTTGGCAGCACAGACATGTCCAAGGAGCTTTTGGCTGTGGCTGATTTACTTGGACTTGAAACATTCTACATTGAATAATTAACAATAAATAATAGCGATAAATTAGTAGCAATGAAGCAAGGAAATAACGAATAAAGTTTAAAACCGGAGGTTATCACTTATGAAAGACGGTAAAGTTTTTATTTGGATGCAGCTGCTTGGCTTTAACAGAGATGATGAAGACAGGGGCGCAAAAAGGTTTCTGGAGCAGACCGGGTTTGTGCCGGACGGAGCCTGCGGACTGGTGTTCCATTCTGACTTCTTCAGTCAGCACAGAGGCATGGAGGAGGAGTATGTGCTTCATCCGGACAACTGTTCCCATTACGGAAGTCCCCGGAATCTGGAAAGAGAGCAGCAACCCTGGACCAACTATAATTTAAGAGAACTGGCAGCAAACCTGAAGAAGCAGGGCACCAAGCTGTATGCCAGTGTGTTCGGTGTGATTTTGAACGATAAGTTCCATCATGAATTCACCACTGATCACCCGGAGATCAGACGTCACGGTATTGACGGCCAGGAAAAACCGGGCAATCTTTTTGTGCTGAAGCGCTTTAAAGACGGTACATACTTTGAAGACTACTTTATTGATAAGGTGTGCCAGGCACTGGAGGATTACGGTCTTTCCGGCATTCACCTTGCTGACGCATTCTGCCCTGCAGAGGCGAAGATGCTTTCTACCATTGAATACTCTACCGATTATATCGATCAGTTTATTCAGCACTCCGGTGTGGTGCTTCCGGATGAGATCATGGCTACCATGGGCGATGACAGCGCGGAAGCAGAAAAGAAGCGTTCAGCCTGGATTTACAAGCATCTCCGCGAAGAGTTTGTGGAGTTTAATGCATGGCGTTGGGAGCGTTTTTTCAAGAAGCTTTGTGACCGTGTGCATGCTATCGGTAAAGAGGTTCTGGTGCTTGGTATGTACTGTACGGATCCTTTTGAGACTCTGTATTGTATCGGCCTTGACTTAAAACGCATCATCAATGCAGGTGTGGACTATATCACAGCAAACCTTGTGGCGGCAAGCAGCATTATTGCAATGCCTGACAGATACCCCAATCACTTCCACAGATTTATGTCACTTGCGCCTACAACAGCGGCATATATTCCCAAGGGACACATGATCTCCATGCTTGGTGTACAGGATTCCGTGGAAGAGTGGAGTACCATTCACCATGCACCCTGTATACACGAGAGAGATATTTATACTATGATGTCTTATCAGATGGTGGATGGAGACGGTTCCAACCGTGCTATGGACGGCTACTTTATCTGCCTGGGTGACGGTGTTCCCAGAAGTGATTGGGATTGGGAGAGAGAGCGACTGGAGATCGGTCTTTCTGCAAAGAATGCAACCATGGTTTCGCCTGCCATGTACTGGTCAGACTATGCCTTTGATCACATGCTTCATGAGTACATCCATACCCGCCGTTGGATTCCCTTTAAGCTGTTCTACGAGCTTGCCAAATCCGGTACTCACCTTGCTGGCTGCGTGCGCCCTGAGGGCCTGAAAAATTATTCCGGCACTCTTGTAGTGCCTAACTTTGATATGCTGAGCCCTGAAGAACAGAAAGAAATCGCTTCTTACGACAGAGGCAGCGTGTTTGCTACCGCATGTCCCGGCTTTGATCCTAAGGCCTACGGTATTGAGCCTGCTTTTGTGATCAGTGATACCTTCAGTACCTCACCTATGACTGCATTTGTATTTCACTGCGAAGTGAGTGAGGATTTGAAAGAAAAGGTAATGGCGCTTCTCTCTGTAGACGACGGAAAGCCCAACCTGGAAGGGGATCTTGCAAATGTGAAGGAGCCTGAGTATACTCTGATGGATACCCTTACTTTTGTAAAGGTAACACAGGGCTTTGTCGATGGTATGGCTGTGCTTCTTGACGGCATTATGGACAGTCCTTTCGAGATCAACAAGCCTCACCGCATTCTCAGAATGCCGGACGGAGCATATCGTTTATATCTGTACAATGACAGTGATATCAAATATCACCGTGCCTTTGTGATCGCGAAGGGTGAGATCGCTGACGCTAAGATCATCAGCAAGTTCCCGATCCTGCCGCCCAGATATATGGATATCTCGACCAATGAGCAGGTATATTTCTACAATCAGGAGATCGCTGTGAAGAAGGCGTTTGAGATCAAAATCCAGCCTGCAGGCGTGACGATCGTGGATGTTTATCTGAAATAGTTGCTATTCTTAATTATTAAGATTATTAAGGTCCGGCTGTCACTGGTTTTTTTGACTGCCGGACCTTATAGACAATAAGTGAGGTTATGATAATGAATGTAAATCAATATCTGAATGTGATACCGACACCGATGCAATTTGTGTATTCGGCAGGGGATCCCTTGAAAATCAGTAATGTGTGCTGTAAGGCACAGATCGGAAAGCCTCTGAAAAGAGCTCTGGAGCTTCTTTCGGAAGAGCAGGAATACACCTTTTCCGAAGCGGAAGATTCCGATCTGATCATCACTGACAGACCGGATACGTTCTTTTCGGAGTCTGACCTTTCTTTCTTCCGTGAAAAATATGCAGAGGAGCAGGGCTATATTCTGAAGAGGGAAGCCGGCAAGCCCATGGTGATCGCTGCGAAGACACAAACCGGCTGTGCTTACGGTATCATGACTCTTTTGCAGTTGCTTGGAAAAGAAATCTCTGAAATTGAAATCAGGGACTGGCCCGATTTTAAGAGAAGAAGCAATATGTGGACTGCCTGGGCGGAATCCGGCGTCTGGTCCTATGATTTCGGCGACGGTGCAGAGGCGATCAAAGAGAGGATCGTTCGTAAATTGGATCTGAACTTTAAGTATAAGATCAATTTGATCTATGCGGACGCTTTCGGGCTGGATACCCAGCGTTTCCCTGAGTATGCCGATATTATGCGCTTTGCCAATGATCAGGCAAGGGAGAGGGGCATTCATCTTTATTCCGGCGCCTATGGCATGTCATACGGTCAGGCAGGCTATCAGGGCTACTTCGGTAAGGTTTATAAGAATCGCCGATCTTATCCTGACGGAGAGATTTACGATTGCATTGCAAGTGTGGATGCCCATCTTATTTTTCAGAGAAAGATCAAGCTGGTCGCCAGAGAATACGGTACCTGCCTTTCCAACGATGCACTCTTTGAACTAAAGGCACAGGAGTTTGAAAATTGTGTGAGAAAGACTCACTGCGGTGGCATCTATATTCACAATATGGACTCCTATGAGATCTATCCCGAGATCTGGAATGCACGATGTGAGAATTGCCGTAAGAAGTGGCCAAACGACGATCTGTTTGCCGAGGACGGCGCTGCCGGAGCATTTGCTTACTATTTCGGAAAACTGGCAAACAGACTGGCTCAAGTCAAGGATGGGGATTATGACGCCTCCAAAGATCTGGTGCTCACCCTTGTAAGCCCGGCATACCTCTATGCGGTACATACCAATGACTATGATTATGATGTGGGCATGAAATTCTGGGGCGCTGTTTCCAAATATATGGATGCAGACAATGTGACGATCTGCTTCCGGGAAAACTTCTACTACCATGATAAGCCGGTAAGGCGTGCGGTTGCAGTGGAGGAAAACGGCTTTGAGAAGGAGACTACGGTTGTCAACTTCTGCGGTGCTGATGGATTCTATGACGATAAGCTTTTTACCACAACCGGCACATTAAATTATATCATGAAGGGATTCGACGGATTTATTACTGCCAACGGCAACTCCTTCCAGGAGCCTCTTCAGGTGTTTAATGCAGAATATCAGTGGAACTGTGAAAACAGCGGCTTTTATAATCTTAAGGATCGGCCTGCTGATCAGGAAGCCTTTATGGCACTTTATCAGTCTGCACTGGATTCCAAATTCAGACCGGAGGAGATCTACGGCGAAGGCGGCATAATCGATGTCATCTGTGAAAAGCTGTACGGTTCAGTCATCGGTCTTGAAATGGCTAAGATCTATAAAATATGCGGTGACAACGGTGAACCGCCGGTGGCTGCAGCGGCCTGTGTTGATATTTACAGTGAGTTCGGAAGAGCATTCCTGCCTACGCGCTGGGATAACGAAGAGATCACAACTGAGATGATTCAGCAGTACTCTGAGAGATTTTCACAGTGCCGTATAGCTTCCAAAACCGCTGCCGGTGTTATGGAGAAGGTCTTGGCTGACTTTGACGGAGATGAAGAAGTTAAGAAGGATCTGATCTGGTTTGGCGAGTGTCTTTCCATGGGAAGCAGCCTGACAGAACTTCTGGATCTGTATATGAGAGCTTATGCGGAAGTTGACAGGCACTTTGCAGACGGTACTGCACTGAGCCCCGGTATTGAAGAAGAGATAGAGAAGGTGTGCGAAGGCGCAAAGGAATTTGCAGACCGATTTGTGAACAGACCGGGTGTAAAACCTCTGGACAAACTGGGCGGCAGTATGATGCGCAGAGCCTTTATGGCAGATTTTCTGGAATACAATGCACAGATTATGCTTTCCAGCATCCGTACCGGTAAGAGGATCCCTGATAACAGGAGGCCACTTGCTAAGAAGACATGGTGGTAAGGTCTGAGTATGTAATATAAAAGAAAGGTTTCCCGCAGGAACAGTTGTGCGCAATATGTAACAATGCTCCCTGCGGGATCTTTGTTTATGCGGCTTTTTCCTTTGTTTTGGCCTTTTCCGGCAAAGTTCTGTATTCCGCAGAAAAAACATCTTGATTTTTGTTACAGTGTCTTGTATAGTAAAATAGGATATTTACAAAAAGAAGAGTGTCGGCTCTTAAAACCGGCTTGTTGGAGGTTAAAATGGCTGATATGGTAAATGTGGCAGTGGATGCTATGGGCGGTGATAACGCTCCGGTTGAAATTGTCAAAGGTGCTGTGGAAGCAGTGAACCAGGATAAAAGAGTTAAGGTATATCTTGTAGGTCAGGAAACTGCATTAACAGCTGAGCTGCAGAAATATACATATGACAAGGATCGTCTGGAACCGGTATATGCCGAAGAAGTGATCGAGACTGCTGAACCGCCTGTAATGGCGATACGCAAGAAAAAGGATTCCTCTATCGTGAAAGCAATGAATCTTGTGAAGGATGGCACTTGTGATGCTTTTGTTTCTGCAGGAAGTTCCGGCGCGGTTCTGGTAGGCGGTCAGGTGATCATCGGAAGAGTAAAGGGTGTGGAGAGACCTCCCCTTTCGCCGCTTCTTCCCACACAGAAGGGCGTAAGCATCCTGATTGACTGTGGTGCCAATGTGGATGCCAGACCCTCACATCTGGTTCAATTTGCCAAGATGGGCAGTATCTATATGGAGAACGTAGTCGGTATTCCGAATCCAAAGGTTGCGATCCTGAATATCGGTGCGGAGGAGGAGAAAGGTAATGCTCTGGTAAAGGAGACGTTCCCCCTGCTCAAGGAGTGCGAAGGTATTAACTTTATCGGAAGTATTGAGGCCAGGGACATTCCTTCCGGATACGCGGATGTGATTGTCTGTGATGCCTTTGCCGGCAATGTGGTGATCAAGCTTTATGAGGGCGTTGCGGCCACACTCATTCAGGAAGTAAAGGCCGGACTGATGACCTCTCTTCGCAGTAAGATTGGCGGTCTTTTGATCAAGCCCGCACTGAAGAAGACGCTGAAGAGGTTTTCTCTGGATGAATACGGCGGAGCCCCACTTTTGGGACTAAAGGGTCTGGTTGTCAAGACCCATGGAAGCAGCAAGGCTGTGGAGGTTAAGAATTCTATCCTGCAATGCATTGCATTTAAGGAACAGAAGATAAACGAAAAGATCAAAGAAAACATTTGTACAGAAAACTAAGAAAGAAGGAATTGTTATGGTATTTGAAAAGTTGAAAAAAGTTATCTCTGAAGTGCTTAGCGTGGATCCGGATGAGATCAAGATGGAGACCACATTCATGGATGATCTTGGTGCTGACTCTCTCGATGTATTCCAGATCATCATGGGTATCGAGGAAGAATTTGATATAGAGGTTCCTGCTGAGGAGGCAGAGAATATCACAACAGTAGAGCAGGCAGTGGAACTGATCAACAGTGCTATCAACTAAATCCTGATTATGGAGTATTCCGGAATCTCTGTTTCCGGAATACTTTTTTTGGAAAGGGAAGGGCTATGTTAGAAGGATATACGCTACAGTTGCTTGAGGATAGGATCGGTTATCATTTTAAGGACATTAGTCTCCTGAAACAGGCATTGACCCACAGTTCCTATACCAATGAGCAGAAGATCAACAAACAAAAGCATTATGAGCGGTTGGAGTTTCTTGGGGATGCCGTGCTGGAATTGGTGTCCAGTGAGTTTCTTTTCCATAACCATCCCGATATGCCTGAAGGAGAGATGACCAAGACCCGCGCATCTATGGTATGTGAACCGACTCTTGCATTTTGTGCAAGGGATCTGGAACTTGGCAAATTCCTGCTCCTGGGTAAAGGGGAGGAGAGTACCGGAGGCCGAAAGCGTGATTCTATCACATCCGATGTGATGGAGGCTGTGATCGGAGCGATCTTCCTGGACGGCGGCATGGAGGAAGCCAGATCGTTTATTGATCGCTTTGTCCTCTCAGATCTGGAGGATAAGCAGCTGTTTTATGACAGCAAAACAAGTTTACAGGAACTGGTTCAGGGAACTTTGAAAAAAGAGATCCATTATGAACCGGTGGGAGAATACGGACCGGAGCATGACAAGACCTTTCTGGTGGAAGTCCATATTGACGGGGATAAGGTCGGTTTTGGTGAAGGACGTACCAAGAAAGCCGCAGAACAGAAGGCGGCATATGAAGCGCTGCTAAAGCTGAAAGCGAACAGCAAGCGTTAGGAGGACATATGTATCTTAAGAGTATCGAAGTACAGGGTTTTAAATCATTTGCCCAGAAGATTGTATTTCAATTTCATAACGGCATTACCGGTATCGTAGGCCCTAACGGAAGCGGTAAGAGTAATGTTGCAGATGCAGTGCGCTGGGTGCTGGGTGAGCAGAAGATCAAACAGCTCCGCGGATCCAGCATGCAGGATGTCATTTTCTCGGGAACAGAGACCCGTAAGCCCTTAAGCTACGCTTATGTGGCAATCACCCTGGATAACAGCGATCATCAGCTGGCCATTGACTTTGATGAAGTTACTGTTGCCAGAAGGCTCTACCGTTCCGGAGAAAGTGAATATCTGATCAACGGCAGCATCTGCAGGCTTCGTGATATCAACGAAATGTTTTATGACACCGGTATCGGTAAGGAAGGATATTCCATTATCGGTCAGGGACAGATTGATAAGATCTTAAGCGGAAAACCGGAGGAAAGAAGAGAACTATTTGATGAGGCCGCCGGTATTGTTAAGTTCAAGCGCCGCAAGGCAGCTGCTCAGAGCAAACTGGAGAATGAACGCCAGAACCTGACCCGTGTTAAAGACATTTTGTCTGAGATTGAGAAGCAGGTGGCTCCGCTGGAGCGCCAGGCAGAAGTGGCAAAGATCTACCTGAAAAAGAAAGAAGCTTTAAAAACACTGGACGTGAACGTATTTTTGCTTGAGAACAACAGGCTGAAAGAACAGCTTGCTGCCGTGGAAGAGAAGTGCAGGATCGCCGGTGATGAATTGGCGGATACCACACAGAAGTATGGCGGCATTAAAGCGGAATATGAGCGCGTGGAAGCTTGTATTGAGGAGCTTGATAAGTCCATTGAGGAAGCCAGAAATAACCTGAACATGAGCGGGCTTATGAAAGGCAGACTGGAGGGCGAGATCAACGTTCTCAAAGAGCAGATCAATTCCGCCCATGGAAGCGCGAAGCATTTGCTGGGCCGCAAAGAAAGCGTAATGGCTGAGATTGCAGCCAAGGAACAGGATAAAGCAGCAATCCTTGCGGAGAAGACAGAGATCGACAGGCAGGTCAGCGAACTGGAGTCACTGCGTGACCGGGCAAGAGAATCATATCAGATTTTACAGGAGAAGATCGAGGGCATTAACAGTCAGATTGAAGAAGCGAAGAATGCCATTATCGAGGAACTCAACCACAGAGCTACCATCAAGTCTAAAATTGGTCGATTTGACACTATGCTGGAGCAGGCGGCAATCCGTAAGGCAGAACTGAACTCCAGGCTGCTTCGGGCCAAATCGGATGAGGCGGCCAGAGAAGAGGGAATCCGCAAGCTGGAAGCTTCTTTTGAGGAAGTGACAAAAGAACTTTCGGAACTTAACGTACGAGAGAAAGAAACGGACGCAAAGCTTATTACGTTCCGTGAATTTTTGGTGCAGAAGGATAACGAGCTTCGGGATGCGCAGAATAAATATCACCAGGAAATATCAAGAAAAGATGCGCTGGTGAATATGACGGAACGATACGAAGGTTACGGCGGAAGTGTCAAGAAGGTCATGGAGCAGAAGGAGAAAGAAAAAGGCATCATAGGCGTTGTTGCGGACATTATCAAGACAGAGAAAAAGTATGAAACCGCAATCGAAACTGCTCTGGGTGGAAGTATTCAGAATATCGTAACGGATGATGAAGAAACTGCAAAGAGTATGATCCGCTATCTGAAAGAGAATAAGCTGGGAAGAGCTACCTTTTTACCCTTGACCAGCCTTGATAAGGCCCAGGAGTTTCGGGAAGATCAGGCTCTCCATGAGCAGGGGGTCATCGGTCTTGCGGACTCTTTGGTCAGGATAGACAATAAATATAAAAACGTTGCCAAATCCCTTTTGGGAAGGATCATGGTTGTGGACCACATGGATCACGCTGTTCGGATCGCACGCAAGTATGATTACAGTCTGCGCATGGTTACGCTGGAGGGAGAACTTCTGGTGCCCGGCGGAGCCATCAGCGGCGGTGCTTTCAAGAATAACAGCAATCTGCTGGGACGCCGCAGAGAGATCGAGGAGATGGAAAAGAGGATCTCGCAGCTGAACAAGGAAATTGACCAAATTGGTCAAGAAATAGAAACTGCCAAATCTGACAGAAATAAGATGCGTATGGAACTGGAAGCATTAAAGGCTCAGATCCAGCGTAAATCTATAGAACAGAATACGGCGCGTCTGAATGTGGCTGCTGCCAGAGAACGTATGGCTGAGGACGAGGAAGGTTACCGTTCTTTGCAGAAAGAACAGTCAGAAATCGAAGAACAGATCTGGGAGATCACAGAGAGCAAGGAGCATATTGCTCTGGAACTTGTGAACAGTGAAGAACTGGAAAAGAATATGAATCTTCGCATTGCGGAAGGTCATAAAGAACTGGAAGGCAGGAGGGCGGAAGAAGCAGATGCTGCTTCGCTTGTAAGTCAGCGTGAAGTGGAAGCGGAAAAGATCATGCAGACCCAGGGCTTCCATCAGGCCAATTTAGACCGAATCAGCGGAGAAATGGAGAATCTTAAGTCTGAGCTTAACGAGATAACCGGTGCCCTTGCTGAAAATGAAACATTGATCGCCGAAAAGCAGCATAATATCGAAGTGATCGAAGGTACCATACTTGCTTCCGTGCAGGAGCAGACCGCTTCTGAAAAGAAGCTGAAAGAGGATATTTCCCGCAGAGAGGAACTGAATGCCAGTCAGAAGAACTTTTTTGCGGAAAGGGAATCACTTGCAGAGAAAAAGAGTGCGCTTGACAAAGAGGTTTACCGCTTAGATACGCAGAAGGAAAAGCTGGAAGAGTCCATAGAGTCCCAGATCAATTACATGTGGGATGAGTATGAGATTACCCTGAGTGATGCGGCAAAGATCAGGGATGAGTCCATGACAGATCTGTCTTCCATGAAGAAAGAGATTTCTTCCTTGAAGGATCAGATTAAAAAACTGGGCGACGTCAATGTCAATGCCATTGAAGACTACAAGAATCTGATGGAGCGCTATACTTTCCTGAAAACGCAGCATGATGATCTTGTGGAAGCTGAAAAGACTCTGGAAGGCATCATAAGCGAGCTGGACAGCGCCATGAAGAAACAGTTTTCCGAGAAGTTTGCTGAGATAAACAGAGAATTTGACAAAGTATTCAAGGAACTGTTCGGCGGAGGAAAGGGTACTTTGGAGCTTTTGGAGGACGAGGATATTCTGGAAGCAGGCATTCGTATCATCGCGCAGCCACCCGGAAAGAAATTGCAGAATATGATGCAGCTTTCAGGCGGAGAAAAAGCGCTTACAGCCATTTCGCTTTTGTTTGCCATCCAGAATCTGAAACCGTCACCGTTCTGTCTGCTGGACGAGATTGAGGCTGCGCTTGATGAGTCCAACGTCGGAAGATTTGCCAGATATCTGCATAAACTGACTAAGAATACACAGTTCATTGTCATAACACACAGAAGAGGAACCATGGAGCAGGTGGACCGTCTGTACGGTATTACCATGCAGGAGAAGGGTGTTTCTGCTCTGGTAAGTGTGAATTTGGTTGATAAGGAGCTAACGTGATGAGTGAAGAAAAGAAAGACGGCAAAAAAGGTTTTTTTGCCAGATTGAAACAGGGTCTGAGCAAGACCAGAGAGAATATCGTAAGAGGGATAGACTCCGTTTTCAGCGGCTTTACCGCGATTGATGAGGATTTTTATGAGGAACTGGAAGAAATCCTGATTATGGGAGATATCGGTGTCAATGCTACCACGGCCATTGTGGAGCGTCTGAAAAAACAGGTGAAGGAACAGCATCTGAAAGAGCCTTCCCAGTGTAAGCAGCTGTTGATTGAGAGCATCAAGGAGCAGATGAGAGTGGATGAGACTGCCTACGATTTTGAAATGGAGCAGTCTGTGGTCATGATCATTGGCGTAAATGGTGTGGGCAAAACCACATCTGTCGGGAAACTGGCCGGCAAACTGAAGGACAGCGGCCGCAAGGTGATCATTGCCGCTGCGGATACTTTCCGCGCTGCTGCAGGCGATCAGCTGGCAGAGTGGGCCAGAAGAGCCGATGTCCCCATGATCGGCGGAAAAGAGGGATCCGATCCTGCAAGCGTGGTGTTTGATGCGGTCAATGCAGCCAAAGCAAGACATACAGATGTGCTTCTCATCGACACAGCCGGCAGACTCCACAACAAAAAGAATCTGATGGAAGAACTGCGCAAGATGAATCGTATCATAGACAGGGAGTTTCCGGGAGTGCACCGCGAGAACCTGATCGTACTTGACGGAACCACAGGTCAGAATGCCCTGGTGCAGGCCAGAGAATTCGGCGAAGTGGCACAGCTTACCGGTATTATCCTGACTAAGATGGACGGCACCGCAAAGGGCGGAATTGCCGTGGCCATTCAGTCCGAGCTTAAGGTGCCCGTAAAATATATCGGAGTGGGAGAAACCATCGAAGATCTGCAGAAATTCAATTCCGATGAATTCGTAAATGCCCTTTTTGACCAATAGCGGCCATCCATAGAATGGTCGGATCTCTTTCGTCCTGCTACCCGAGAAAGCGCGGGAGAAACGCGGAAGAGGTGTGAATAAAAGCAAGGAGAAAAGTACATATTATGGAACATAAGATGTTGACTTTGGAAAAGTTCGAAGAAGCCTGTGACGTGGTAAAAAGAGTCACACTTGAGACGAAACTTGTATATAGCGAATATCTGAGCAGCCAGACAGGCAACAAAGTTTATCTGAAGCCGGAAAATATGCAGTTTACCGGAGCTTATAAACTGAGAGGTGCCTATTATAAAATGAGTACCCTGACGCAGGAGGAGCGCGACAAGGGACTGATCACAGCCTCAGCCGGCAATCATGCACAGGGTGTGGCCTATGCGGCTAAGTGCTACGGTGCCAAGGCTACAATCGTTATGCCGACCACCACGCCCCTTATGAAAGTAAACCGTACTAAGAGTTACGGCGCGGATGTGGTGCTTTATGGTGACGTTTATGACGAAGCCTGTGCTAAGGCATATGAACTGGCTGAGGAACATGGATACACCTTTATCCATCCCTTTGACGATCTGACGGTTGCAACCGGACAGGGCAGTATTGCCATGGAGATTTTTAAGGAGCTTCCTCTTGTGGATTATGTGCTGGTGCCCATCGGAGGCGGCGGACTTGCCACAGGTGTCTCCACCCTGATCAAGCTTTTAAATCCCAAGATAAAAGTGATTGGCGTAGAACCTGCCGGAGCCAACTGTATGCAGGAGTCTCTGAAACAGGGAAAGGTTGTTACTTTGCCCTGTGTAAACACCATTGCTGACGGTACGGCTGTCAAAACACCGGGAAGCAAGCTTTTCCCTTATATCAGTGAGAATATTGATGACATCATCACTGTGGAGGATGAAGAACTGGTTGTGGCATTCCTGGATATGGTGGAAAACCATAAGATGGTTGTGGAGAATTCCGGACTTCTTACAGTTGCAGCGCTGAAACATCTTAATGTAAAAGATAAACGTGTGGTGTCTATTTTAAGCGGCGGCAATATGGATATTATTACCATGTCTTCCGTGGTGCAGCAGGGACTGATCTTCCGGGACAGAATCTTTACCGTTTCCGTTCTTTTGCCGGATAAACCCGGTGAACTGTGCCGGGTGGCAGGTGTGATTGCCCGTGAAAGCGGTAATGTCATCAAACTGGAACACAATCAGTTTGTATCTACCAACAGAAATGCCGCTGTGGAACTGCGCATAACACTGGAAGCGTTCGGAACGGAGCATAAGCATCAGATCATAGAGGCGCTGGAGAAGGAAGGATATAAGCCCAAACTGGTACGCACCAATATCTGATAAACGGACGGAGGATGCAGCTCTCACAGACCGGATGATGCTTTCGGTGGAAAGGTTAGTGAGATGGCGTTCTTGGATAGCGGAATAGAAAGACGTGGATTGCCCTTCAGGCAGTTTTTCAGATATGTAATACTTACGGCATCCTGTTTGGTTTATGCGGCAGGTGTCACATTGTTTCTGGATCCCAATTCTCTTGCCCCGGGAGGGGTAACCGGGATTGCAATCCTTTTAAACCGCATCATCGGGATTGAGACCGGTACCATGATATGGCTTTTGAATATCCCTATCCTGATACTGGGTACAGTGAAGTTTGGTTTCAAATTTATCCTTTCAACGATTTATTGTACGGCACTGACGGCGTTTTTTGCCAATGTGCTTGCAGATTTTGGCGCTGCCACACAGAACCCGTTGGTAGCCGCACTTGCCGGCAGTACCTTGATGGCGGCGGCCATGGGACTGGTCTTTAAAGCGGGAGCCACGACAGGCGGAATGGATATTATTGTCAAGGTGTTGCGCCTGAAAATCCCGCATCTGAGAACAGGTTCGCTCTTTTTGCTATTTGATGCCTGTATTGTGGCTGCATCTTTTGCAGTATTTCGCGATGTTGACAAGGTAGTTTATGCGGGGCTGACTGTTTTTCTTACATCTACCGTGTTGGATGCGGTGTTATACGGAAGGGATGAGGCTAAACTGATTTACATCATCAGCGATGCATCCAAAGCCATTACCGCCCGGCTTTTGGAGGAACTTTCCATTGGAGTTACGCAGATACAGGCTGTAGGTGCTTACAGCGGAAAAGAGAAACGTGTGATTTTCTGCGCTGTACGCAAGCAGCTTGCGCCAAAGGCGGAGGACATTGTCAGGCAGGAAGATCCCGGCGCATTTATGATCGTGACAAGTGCCAGTGAGATTTACGGTCAGGGCCATAAAAATATGTTCAGTGAAAAATTATAAGAAAGCAGTAATAACACTGCCGTGCCGGTGGAGCCTGAAGTTTCAAAACGGTACGGCAGTCCTGTTAAAGAGGGCAGACAGATGTACATAGAATTACAGACAGAGAGGCTTAAGTTACGGCCCCTTGCATGGTCTGATCTGGAATCGCTTTATGAGTATACAGGTGACAGAGAAAGCATACCATATATGCTTTTTCTGCCCCATGAATCTTTTGAGGAAGCAGAAGATTTCTTGCGTAAGACGGTTGCGGAATGGGCAAAAGAAGACCCGGATTATTATGAATTTGCAATGGAGCTTGACGGAAAGCTTATCGGAACCATGTCCGCCTATAAAGAAGACGGCGGACATGAGGTGGAATTTGGATGGCTTCTTCATAAAGAATATCGTGGACAGGGATATGCGGTTGAGGCAGCTTTGGCTGTAAAACAGTTTGCCGTGGAACAGTTAAAACCCAATAGGCTGACAGCACACTGCGATAAAAGAAATCAGATATCTGCCAAGGTGATGGAACGAATCGGTCTTGAATTTGCGGGAGAAGGCGAGAGAGAGTACCGGAGCGGAGAACGGGCGGCAGAACTTTGCTATGTGGAATATTTATAGTGTAAATTGCATGGTGAAAAAATGCCCTTGTAGTGAAACAAGTTGGAAGTTACCAGTTTATATTTACGGCTCAAATGAGAAAAAGTGCCAAATGAACCGCAAATATAAACTGGCAACTTCCAATTTGTAGAGGTGTGATATGATTAAAGCAGTAGTATTTGATATGTTTGAAACTTTAGTAACTCATTTTGAAAGCCCTATATATATGGCAAAGCAGATATCTAGTGATATGGGCATTTCTGAGCAAAAATTTAGAGAAATATGGGATGCAACAGACGATGACAGAACGTTAGGAAAAAGAAGTCTTGAAGGAGTAATAGAGGAAATCTTAAAAGCTAATAACTGTTATTCGCTGGAGTTATATGAAAAAATAATAATAAAAAGAAAAATGTCAAAACGAGAATGCTTCGAGCATATACATCCGGAAATAATTACTCTTTTTGATACTCTTAAAGAAATGAATATAAAAATTGGTTTGATTACAAATTGCTATTTTGAGGAAAGTGATATTATCAAGAATAGCATATTTTTTGATTACTTTGATTCGGCATGTATGTCATGTGAACTCGGAGTGAAAAAACCGGATATTGAGATTTTTCAAAAATGCATGAAAGATTTAGAGGTTGCATCTGAAGAATGCCTTTATGTTGGCGATGGCGGTTCCTTTGAGTTGGAAACAGCACAATCTTTAGGAATGTATCCGCTTCAAGCAACATGGTATTTAAAAGATGGAGTAAATCAACCGGCAAAGAAGAAAAAGGAATTCTTACAAGCAGATTCTCCATTGAGAGTGGTTTCCGAAATAAAGAAGCATAATGAATAATACAAGTTCC
>JAZNMF010000060.1:0-3292 GCA_045579545.1 Acetatifactor sp.
AGAAAGCTTCTGATCTCCTCGTCATCAAATCCGTCTGCTGAAAAATCATCGAGAAAGACCGCGCCCTCACCTTCATTTGAAAAATACAGCGGCAATCCAAACCGCTCCAGCACGCAGGTGGCCCAAGGACTGATATTCAGACCCTGGCCGGAAGGCACGAAACCATAATTCTGCATCAGTGTCAAAGGGATGCGGCATCCAAAGGGTTTCAGTTCTGCCGCATATTCCGTAAGTTTCTCATAGAAACCGGCATATTTTGACAAGACCTTACGATAAGCCACTCCTGCTGCCGGTTCAAAAATAGTTCCAAGTCTGGTGATCCAATGCTTTGCACCGGTTGCTCCTTCCAGAATGGAGGCCACAAAATGTCCGTGCATCCTGGCCGCGCTGGTACTATAACGGTTCTGTGGACAAGTATCTGTCTCCGCCAGGAAGATATCTACCTTATCCCTCACATTTTCCGTAAGAATTGCTGCCCGGAATATATTCTCGGTAAATTTGCGCCCGCTACTGCTCATGGAGTAAGGTCCGCCGTTCAGTCTGATGATGGCAGGATTGCCTTTTCCCGCAAATGCCTGGGCGGTATCCCCCGAAAATTCACAGAAGGTTGTCACATAAATACCTGACACAATGCCCTGAATGGTGGGGTCCACTTCATCCAGGCCTTCGCGCATTGCCTTTACAGCGGAAACAAGTCCGTGTCTCTGCACGTCCACGTAAATATTCGTGTAGTGCTTATCAAGTTCACTGTCGCCTTGCGTATGGGCATAAAGCTCTTCTCTGGACATGTTGGTACCTGCCCTGCGGTTAAACTCAGCCATATGATATTTGCAGGCGCAGCCCTTTGTCACTTTATAAAGAAGCCCCAGATCATCATCCAGCATTACAAGTGCCGGTCTGCGCTTTGCCAGAATACGCATCTGCCCCTTGATATACTGCTGAAAATCAGGATCCAACGGACAACAGGTCACATCCCGTTCCTCTCCGGTTGCCAGATTCACCGATGGCATAAAGGGATAGGGTTCCCGGGGCTTCGTAACATGCCCCAATGTAGCCTGTACCAGCACACCGTGCTTTGCGCCTGCCCGATCCAACCATTCTCTGTATTGATCGTAGATTCTGCACTGTTCCTCTGCTTTGTTCAATGCAGGCGTACATTCCGGATTAAATTTCATCATAAGCATGGCATGGGTGGATACGCCATCCCGCTGCTGTGCAATGATATCCTCACAACGCTCGTCAATATGATCTTTATCCAAAGGCATGATCGATAAATTAAGCATGTTCGCTCCTCCCATACAAAATATATAACATTTTTTAATCTTATTTATATTTAAATTCTATCAATTCATAAATATCAGGTCAAGTTACATGGCTTCGAAAGTTTTTCGAAAAAAGCATCTTGAATAATTATATATGGAATTATATAATTTGCTTGGTAGGTGATATTATGATTACTCTTTCTAAGATAGCCAAGATTGCTAACGTGTCGGTATCTACCGCATCAAAAGCATTTTCCGGCAGTGATGAAGTGAATAAAGAAACAAGAGATCTTGTTTTTCGCATTGCAAAGGATCATGGTTGCTTCAAAAAATTTTATAATGCCAAATATCCCAAGCTCGTGGTAGCCATCATTGCCCCTGAATTTGAGAGTGCGCACTACAATTGCTACCTGTCCTGTATCCAAAGAAGTCTCGAAACAGAAAACTGCGAGTTGTGTGTTTCCGCCACCGATTTTTCCAAAGAACGGGAGGCAACTCTTCTGGAATACTATTACAAGCATTCCAACGTAGACGGGATCCTCCTGATCAACTCACAGGTAACCATAACCGAGGACTACGAAGTTCCCGTAGTCCTGATCAACCCTGCTCCGTCCGCGAACGACTCCTCTCACTGCAGCCTGGTTTCCAGCAATATGAAACCTGCACTTTTGAAAAGTATAGACTATCTGATCAGCAAAAAAGTCGATTCCGTCGGCTTTATCGGGGAACCTTTGACAATCGGAAAACAGAGACTGTTTACACAGGCTCTGGCAGAAAAGGGGCTTCCATATGAAGAAAGCTTTTTCAGTATTTCCGAAGACCGCTTTGAGGCAGGCGGATATGCGGCCATGGAGCGTTTGCTGTCCCAAAGTAAAATACCCCGGGCAGTGGTTTGCGCGTACGACAACATGGCCCTTGGAGCCATCCGATGCGTTCTGGACCACGGTCTTTCCGTTCCGGAAGATATGGCCATACTTGGAATTGATGACATTCCACAGGCCCGCTTCTTAAACCCGCCCCTTGCCTCCATCTCCACACCTACAGAAAAACTCTGCGAGATTGCCACTCAAACCATGTTAAGGCAGATCAACGGCGAGACAGCAGATCCTCACCAGACTGCACTTTCAGAGTTTCATTTGAGGCGCTCCTTTGAAATCCTTTGATGGAGGATCCTTTTACTTATCCTTTATTTTGTACAAACTGACTGTGATATAACTGAGAATAAAAACCGTTTTGCTCAAGCAGACTCTCGTGATTACCCTGCTCAATGATATTTCCGTCCTTCATGACCAGTATTACATCCGCTTCTCTGATAGTGGACAGTCTGTGGGCCACAATAAAGCTGGTGCGTCCTTCCATCATCCGGTTAAACGCATTCTGAATCTGTAATTCCGTTCTGGTATCTATGGAGGAGGTCGCTTCATCCAGGATCAACATGGGCGGCAGACACAGCATCACTCGCGCAATACAGAGAAGCTGCTTCTGTCCCTGGGACAGTCCCTCTCCGTCTTCCTGAATCACAGTGTCATATCCCTTGGGAAGACGTCTGATAAAGCTGTGGGCATGAGCCGCTTTGGCGGCTGCCACCACCTCTTCCTCTGTGGCTTCCGGTTTCCCCATGCAGATATTATCCCGGATGGTCCCGGACCGCAGCCAGGTCTCCTGCAGCACCATTCCATAACTGGTGCGCAGGCTACCTCTTGTGATATCCCGGATATCCGTGCCATCCACCTGAATAGAGCCGCTGTTTACATCATAAAAGCGCATCAACAGATTGATCACTGTGGTTTTTCCGCAGCCGGTAGGACCTACGATGGCCACTCTCTGTCCCGGCTTCACCTTCAGGTTCAGATTCCGGATCAGCTCCTTCTCAGGCACATATTGGAAGAAAACCTTTTCCATATTCACGATTCCCTCGGCATCCGTGAGTACCCTTGCGTCCTCCTTGTCAGGAGTCTGCGGCTGTTCCTCGATCAGTTCAAAAATTCTGGAGGCACAGACGATCGCATTCTGCAGTTCCGTTACCACAC
>JAZNMF010000061.1:0-15712 GCA_045579545.1 Acetatifactor sp.
TCAAACCTTCTCTTGCCTTCCGTCCCGGAATGTAATAATATGACCTTAGAAGGGGTCGCAGAATTGTACGACAACATGAGAAAAGAAACTATATTAAAACAATTTTGTGATTTACAAAAAATTAAATATCGTGAGAGCATCAACCAATTTTACATTGTGATTGATCGGAAACAGTACACCGCCAAGACCAGACTTGACCTTGTAGACAAGTTATTTGAGAAATACTGCGGAGATGCGGTCACTACTCTGGAGCAAGCTTATCTGGAATGGATGCACTGGCGAGCAAGCATCAATACCTCATCCAAGACACTTAAGGAGAATAAGAACGAATGGAAGCATTATATCCAGGATTCTTCTCTGGCAAAGATGCAGGTAGCCAAAATTGAGATCGCCGACTTTGAAGCTTTCCTCTATGATGTGACCATGGACTTTGCGATCACAAGCAAACGTCTATCAAACATCTTAAGCGTGCTAAATGGCATTCTCCGGCGTTGTGTGTCCCGGAAGATCATTGAGCACAATCTGCTGTCGGATGTGGATATGAAGATCTTTCGCAAACGCTGCAAACCCCAGAACAGCAACAAGGACAACTACACGTTGGACGAAAGACAGCGGATTCTTGATTATCTGGCAGACAAGACGGACATTTACTCTCTGGCGATCCGCTTTTCATTCTTTGTACCCTTACGGATCAGTGAAACATGTGCCATTAAGTACAGTGATGTCAGAAATGGTCTACTGCACATTCAAAGAGCACAGCGGACTTGTCAAAAGATGAATGATGATCTGACCTTTGACGCACGTTATCTAACCAATGAGGAGCGTATCAAGGGAAACAAAGCATCCGGCTTTCGTACCATTCCACTGACGGACACTGCACTGTCGATCATTGAACAGACGCACAGCCTTTACCCGGACACAGAGTATTTGTTTATGCGTGACGGAGAGCAGATATTGGCAAATACGTTCAATGAAGCACTGATGAAGATCTGCAAGGAACTGAAGATCAAGTATCGTTCTTCCCACCAGATCCGTTTCACAGTGGCAACGCTGTTGTTTGAGAATGGCATCCCGATCACACAGTTAAGCACTCTGTTGGGACACGCTGACACCGCCATGACGTGGCATTACATCCGCAAACAGGAGCCGGATACACAGACGGCGGATATTATGAAGTCAGTGCTGGGATAGCTTTCACAACAACCGCAAAATCAAGCAACTGCACCGCCGGAACTACTTCCGGCGACTCTGGCAGAAAACACTGCCGGAAAAGGCTGAAAACGCCAAAAATGCAGTAAAAATGCGGCTTACAAACATTTACAAACAATTTAGGCACAAAATTTTGTAGAAAAAAAGAGAGAAAACATTGAATTTATCAGTGTTTTCTCTACTCCCTTAATACTGCTGGTGGCCGGACTTGAACCGGCACGGTGTTGCCACCGAGGGATTTTAAGTCCCTTGCGTCTGCCTATTCCGCCACACCAGCTGACGCATATGATGCTTGCACGTGCATATTCTACGCTCGCATGTACAAACCCGGAAGCTTCGCTTCCTCGTTCACAGCGTATCTGCCTATGCAAGAATGGGTGGAGGTGGATTCGAACCACCGAAGGCGTTGCCAGCAGATTTACAGTCTGTCCCCTTTGGCCACTCGGGAATCCACCCATGTAGGATCTCATAGAAATCCTGACCATTTGAGATTGTAGCATACATTCACACAAATTGCAAGTAGTTCCTATAAAAAAACAAAGATTCTCAGAAATTGCGCGATTGGGGCCGCTTCTTTCCTGATAGGAACCGGCTGTAGACACCGGGACAGGATAGCAGTTTGTTACGACATCTGTAAAACGGTTAGTGTTACTTAGATAAGCAGACGGACCGAAGAAAAAGCGTCAGAGCACCATAAGACAGCCTGTTTGAGTCGCGAAGCGACGAGTTTTGCCTTATGATGCTCTGTCTTTAGCTTTTATTTCGGTCCGTCTGCTTGTCTTAGTAACTCTTATTGTTTTGCAACTGCGTAGCAAGCTGCCATTCTGTCCCGGTGTCTACAGCCGGTTCCTACCAGAAAAGAGCAGCCTCAATCGCACATCCTTCAAAGAACTGCTTTCAGGATGGTGGCAGAGAATGGCGGCAGTGTGATTTCGATCTTGCCTGCATGAATGGGATGCTCCGCGTAATCCATTGTGTAGCCCTCCCGGGTAGTCTGCATCAGGCGCACCATCCTGCCATTCTTCGGGATGCCGGCCTCCCATACGGTCACATCTTTGGTGATCTCACGGTCGCTATTGTTGATCAGGATGACACTCTGCCCTTTTTTGTGAAATCTTGCGTAAGCAAGATAGTTCTGGTCGCAGTCCATATATTTGATGGAGCCGTTTCGCAGTTCATCGTGTTCTCTGCGCAGGCGGATGATATCCCTGTGAAAAGCTATGAGTTCATGGTCTTCCTGCCCCCAGGGGTAGGTTCTGCGGTTGTCCGGGTCGGTAAAGCCGCACAGGCCGGCTTCGTCGCCGTAATAGATGGTGGGCGCACCCACCCAGGTCATCTGCATCACTACAGCTTCCCGGAAAATGCCCTTATTTACGCCTTCGTTGGCCGCCTCCGGTCCCAGATTGTTGGTTCTTCCCACTACGTGATTGGTTCTTGTGAGGAATCGGGAATGGTCATGGTTGGAAAGCTGATTCATGGCGACCTGCCAGCTGGGCATGGTAAAGCTGGCCGTATGATGCTTCATGGCTCCCCAGAAGCTCTCTGCATTACCCAAGAGGTCTGGGCGGTAGCCATCGCTGTGTTTTTCCATACCGGTGAGGAACCAGGTGACAGGCTCCATAAAGGCATCGTAGTTCATCACGGTATCCCATTCATCGCCCTGCAGCCAATCTTTGGTATTGCCGTAATGCTCTGCCAGTATAATAGCGTCCGGGTTGGCTTCCTTCACCGCTCTGCGGAATTCCTTCCAGAAATAATGGTTAAACTCAGGGCTGTGCCCCAGATCTGCTGCCACATCCAGTCTCCAGCCGTCCGCGTTGTAGGGCGGGGAAACCCATTTTTTGCCAATTTTCAGTACATATTCAAACAGTTCCCGGGAGCCTTCGTAATTCAGCTTGGGCAGTGTATTATGCCCCCACCATCCGTCATAACTTTCGTTGTAGGGCCACTGATCCTCTCTCTTGAAAGAAAAGAAATCCCGATAAGGACTGTCCTCCAAAACATAGGCGCCTTTTCCATAACCCGGCGCATGCTCATAAATCCGCTCTTTGTCCAGCCACTTGTTAAAGGATCCACAGTGATTAAACACGCCGTCCAGGATCACTCGCATACCCCGGCGGTGGGCTTCCTCCACCACCTTGATGAACAGCTCATTGCTGGTCTCCAAATTGGCTTTATTGGTCACACGGTTAATATAGCGGGTGGCAAAACGGTTCTCTTTTTCTCCCTGCGGAAGCACCTCTCCCCAGTCATCAATGATCTTGCCAAGGTGGGGATCGATATAGTCGTAGTCCTGAATGTCATATTTGTGGTTGGACGGAGATACAAACAGGGGGTTAAAGTAAATTACCTCTACTCCCAGATCCTTAAGGTAGTCCATTTTATCCAGAACGCCCTGCAGATCGCCGCCATAAAAGGTCCGCACATCCATGGACGCAGGGTACTGTCTCCAATCCTCTTCCTTTACCACCGGTTCCCCGATATAGCAATACTCATTGGTGAGCACGTCGTTCGAAGGATCGCCGTTACAAAAGCGGTCCACGTAAATCTGGTACATCACCGCACCCTTGGCCCAGTCCGGAGTCCGGAAGCCGGGAATGATGGCAAAATCGTAATATTCGTCAGCTTCCTTCACCACGCCGCGGGTATCGTAAATGGCAGAGATCCTGCCTGTATTCACCTCAAAATGGTAGCACAGTTTCTCCTTCTGCACCTGATACTCATACTCATAATAATCGAAGTTTTCATCTGACTCCGCCTTGTGCATCAGGTGTCTCTGCCCTCCGTGCACAAAAAAGACACTGTCAACGTTATTGACTGCTGTGCGGAAGCGTATCCGCACGGAATCATAAGGCGCCGGCTGCGCCGGTGTCACATAATTCTCGGTTGTATCCGTAAATAAGCCCTTGCCATTAAAAATGGGCCGCATGTTGGAGATATACTGCTGTTTATTTTCTGTTTGTCTTAATTGCTCAAGTTCCATGTTGTTAACTACCTTTCTGCATCTCCATTATTGTACCCAAAAGAAGTGGCTACTGCAAGAAATTTCTTGAAACGGTTCTGTTAATTTTTGCCATCGGGCACAGATTGTTTTTATGAGGCAGAATCAGTTCTGCGAGCCTCTGAGATCAGCTGGATCAAACGGTGCGTAAACGGCGCGATCCAACGGTTTTTATGGCAGAAAACACGGCTGTAAAAGTTCTGTTCCTCAATGTCCACATCCAATTTCACCAGAGTCCCGTCCCGCAAAGGCTTTGCCACGGAATACTCTGACAAAAAGGCCAGGCCCAGACCCTTTCCGGCCAGATTGGCTACCGCAACGGTACTGTCTACGATCAGGGAGTGGGAAACCGTCTTGTTACACTTTGCCGCCAATTCCTGCAGTCTGCCGTAGTAAATACCGGAATGCTCTGTCACCAGAAAATTGTAATCCAGCAACTCAGGCAGGGGAATCTTTTTCTTTTTTGCCAGAACGTGGTCAGGCGAAGCCAGAAAAATCAGCTTTTCCTTCCTCTGATGCCAGCAGTGAAGCTCCGAATCCGCCCCCATCTCAGCCGACAAATATACCATGTCCAGCTGATTCTGTTTCAGTTGAACCAAAAGGTCTGCTGCCTGCCCCATCTTAATCTCAATCTTGACATTAGGGTACTCCTCATTGAACCTGGGCAGCACTTCCAGCATGGTTCCAAACACCAAAGATTCCAGGACCCCTATGCGCAGGGAACCCTTCATGCTGCCGGGATCCTTGCCCAGTGCTTCCGCTTTTTGCATAATATGTATGATTTCGTTGGCATAAGACAAAAAATCCTGCCCCGGCGGTGTCAGAGACACTTTTTTACCAATCCGGTCAAAAAGAGGAAATCCCAGTTCTCTCTCCAACTGCTGGATCTGCATGGTCACGGTAGACTGGGCATAATTCATTTCACTCGCCGCTTTGGAAAAGCTGGAAAGCTCCGCAGCCTTTATAAAGGCCTTAATATTCCGAATATCCATCACGCCACCTCTTATCAATATTTTTGAACTATTATATCAAAATCATTCGATGTACAAATCCATTCTACCACACTATACTGAATGTGTAAATGCTTGGTTTCTATCCCTTCCACGGTCCGCTGCCTCCGGCATTTTCTGCTCCCGCCCGGCTGTGCCGCCTGTTGTGCGTATAAAGGCCCTTGAAAAACGCCGGCGCTTGGCGAGGTAAGACGAAAACCGCAGGTTGTCGTCTCGAGTCTAGCACCGCTGCGATTTTTCACGGAGCGGGAGCGTGCCGCCATACGCACAACAGGCGGCACAGCCGGGCAGGGGCAGAAAATGCCGAAGGCAGCGGACCGTGGAAGGGATAGAAACGAAGCATAAGAAAACAATATACATAAAAGGAAGGATGTTTACTATGAGCAGAATGGAGTATTTGAAGGACATGCCCATTGCCGTTTTGGGTGGCGGTGCGGTTGGTAAGACCTGCGCTACAGACATGAAACTGGCGGGCAGAGAAGTAAGATTGTGGGATGCAATGCCTTTTGCCGCCACATCACTGAAGGATTTGGATAAGACCGGTATTTTACTGGATGGCGTACAGCGCAACAAGTATTGTTTTGAGCGTTCCGGCCGTGCTTTCTTCGATCTGGTAACCACCGATATCGCTGCTGCCGTCAAAGGTGCAGGACAAATTGTAGTGGCAATGGGATCCTGGGGACATGAACCCACGTTCCGCGCCCTGATTCCTTATCTGGAGGATGGTCAGGTAATTCACATTTTCTCAGACAACTTCGGTTGCCTGCTGCTACGCCGTCTGATGCGGGAAGCAGGCTGTACTAAAAAAGTAATTATCGGCGGCTGGTCTTCCGCTCCCTACGGTACCCGTATTGAGAGCATCGGCAAATTCCAGTTCCCCCACGTAGGCGCAAAATACAGAGCCATCACCCTGCGCGGTGCGGCATTGCCCATGACCGACACCGATGATTTTCTGGAAGCTTCCAGATATCTGCCTTGTATGGACGCAGTTACACTGGGAGATGGTCCCTCCCGAGCCAACACTGTTCTGGACGTAGACTTTGCCAACGTTAACCCCGTTATCCATGTTCCTGCCACTGTTTTGGGTGTTTCCACCATGGAAAACTGGGGCGTGATCTTCTGCGGTCATGACAGAACCACCTACTCCATGTACTCTCACGGACTGTGCCCCTCCATCTGCGAAGTACAGTATCAGTTTTATAACGAGGAAATCGCTCTCGCAAAGGCCATCGGCGTAGGCTGTCCCGAATATAAATACGAAATGTTCTTCTCCCGCCGCAGCGTGCTGACTCAGGAATACATGGGACTGGACGAGAACGGCAACGACAATGTGGTATTCCCGCTTGACCAGCCTTCCAACGAGGGTAACACCGGCCCCAACTCCATCCATCACCGCTATATGACCGAGGATGTTCCCATTGGCTGTAAGATTTATCACGATCTCGGCGTACAGTACGGCGTGGCAACCCCCATCATCGACTCTATGATCATCCTTGCAGGCGCTATGCACAAGAAGAGTTTCTTCGAGGAGAGCCGATACAACCTTGCATACCTTGGCATCGACAACATGAGTAAAGAAGATCTGCTCCTCTACTTAAACGAGGGCGTTTACAACCGCTGATTGGAGAAATAACATGAAACGAATACTGAACAGTGCATTTTCTTATATCGTTGTTATTCTGATGGCACTACTGCTGGCAGTCAATTACCATATTTTCATTGTGGAAAACCATTTCGCTCCTGCAGGAATAAACGGTATTGCCACCATGATCCAGTACAAAACCGGATTCAGCATAAGTTATATCTCACTGATCGTCAATATTCCTCTTTGTGTCCTTGCTTATTTTCTGGTAGAGAAAAAGTATGCCGTGAGATCCCTTGTGTTCACACTGGTCTATTCCTTTTCTTATCTGTACCTGCAAACGGTGGGACTGGACTTCCTGAAGTATGATGCCAAGGGACATGACACCATTTTTCCGGCAATCATAAGCGGCGTACTGAGCGGTGTGGTATGCGGATTCTGCTTTAAGCACGACTCCTGCAGCGGCGGTTCAGAGATCGTCTCCAAATATATCAGCAAAAAGAGGCCTGATTTCAACTTTTTCACTGTCACCTTTACGCTCAACGCAATCGTTGCCATGGTTTCCCTGTTTGTGTATTCAGACAAGGGAGTGATCGATTACAAACCCGTGGCTCTTTGCATCACCTACTGCTTTGTCACCAACTTTGTGGGCAACTATATCATCAAGGGAACCAAGACCGCTTACAAATTTACCGTGATCACCACCCACCCGGACGAGATTGCAGACGAGATCGTTCACATCTTAAGGCACGGGGCGACCAAAATAGCGGCCGAGGGTGCTTACACCAACAGCACCAAAACTGTCCTGCTATGCGTGGTAAACAGACACCAGATTACAGCCTTTAAGAAGATCATCGACAAATACGACAACACCTTCTCCTTTTACGAGATGGTCAACGAAACCTACGGCAACTTCAAACACATCAAACACTAGCTTGTCGTGAAAAATAGTTTGCGGAGTAAATCATGGAATTTATTACAGATTACCGATTGGAACAGTATATATTAAACACAAAATGGGATGACTTTCCCGAAGAGATCAAGACAAGAGCCTTAATGAACAGTCTGGATCTTCTGACAGCGTTGGTGCTTGGAAGCAAAGGGGCTCAGTGCAAAGCCGGTACAAAGCTTGCAGAAGCTTATGGCATGCTTGGAAATACTCCCGTTATAGGAAGCAGCAAATGTTTTAACTTGTTGGGCGCAGCCATCACAATGGGGCATGCCAGCAATTCTTTCGATATTGACGATGGCCACAATATGATAAAGGGGCATCCCGGCACCTCCTTTATCGGCGGATTAATGGCAGCCGCCCTTGACCGCAATGTGAGTTATACAGAGTATCTGACTACGCTCATCATCTGCTACGAAGTGACGATCCGGTGGGCCTTTTCCATGCAGGACCATTATCATTATCTGCACAGTACAGGAACCTACGGTGCATTCGGGACTGCAGCAGGCGTAGGCCGCATTCTGGGACTGTCAAAGGAGCAATTAAACAATGCGCTTTCTATAGCTGACTTTCATGCTCCCCTGACCCCGGTAATGAGAGCGGTAGAGTATCCCTCCATGAATAAGGATGGAGTACCATTCGGTGCTTTGACAGGAACTATGGCAGTTTTGGAGACAATTTGCGGCACCACCGGCAAAACTCATCTTCTGGAACTTGCGGAATACAGCAAACACCTGGACAGTTTGGGGAAAAAATACTACTGTACCGACTTGTACTACAAACCCTATACTTGCTGCCGATGGGCACACCAGCCTATTCTGGCAATCCAAAATTTACTGAAAGAACACACTTTTACTCACCATGATGTAAAATGTTTGACGGTTCATACCTTTGAGGCAGCTGCAAAGTTGAGCAAAATTGAACCGAAGGATACCGACGAAGCCCAGTACAATATAGCTTTTCCCGTTGCCTGTTCACTGGTATTTGGTGATGTTGGCTATCATCAGGTATGTGATGCTGCTGTACATAATCCCGAAGTATTACATGTAATGAAACTCCTTAAATTTGTAGTGGATCCCGATATGGAACGACGTTTCCCTGCAGAAAGGCTGGCTTGGGTCGAAATAGAGCTGAAAGACGGACAGCTCTTAAAATCAGACGTATATTGTGCTCCCGGTGAGCACTCTGATCCCAACCTCAGTCTCGAATGGATCATTGAAAAATTCAAAAGGATAACAGCGCCCTTACTCAATAAACATGCTCAGGAGGAAATCGTCCGCGCATTTACAACATTTTCCGATATACCTATGCGGGATCTGATATCCATAGTCAACGAACAAATGAAAAAAACGTGACTTTTCATACAAAAAAGACAGCCTCGCGGCTGTCTTTTTTAGAGAAGGTATTTCTTTCTTATGGGTATAGCAAAAAAATATAATGTATTGGGGGGGTTACGTGTATTATCTTATCACGCAATTCCCCTTTTTTCCAGTCTCATTTTTCACAAAATTGACAATTTCAGAAACCTATTTTTATCTAATTTTAACAATAAAACGTTGTCTCATTTTGACAATTATACTATCTGATCTTCTGTGGGTTCCTCAAACAACGCCTCAAACTCATCCCTGCCGATCTTTTCCTTCTCAAGCAAAAGTTCCGCACACTTGTGAAGAACCGCCTCATTGTCCAAAATAATGGCCTTGGCCTTGGCGTAGCAATCGTCAATGATATCCTTGACCTCTTTATCAATCTGTGCTGCCACAGCCTCGCTGTGAGACTTGGTATGAGCCAGATCACGGCCGATAAATACTTCATCGTCCTCGTCATAGCAGATGGTGCCGATATTATCACTCATGCCGTAGCGGGTAACCATTCTGCGCGCCACATTGGTAGCCTTCTTGATGTCGCTGGAAGCACCGGTGGTAATATCTCCGAATATAATCTCCTCCGCGATCCTGCCTCCCAGTGATACCATGATATTCTGCAGCATCCTGCCCTTGGTCAGGAACATCTCATCCTTCTCCGGAAGAGGCATGGTATAACCTGCCGCGCCATTGCTGGTGGGGATGATGGAAACCGTGTAAACAGGGCCTTCATCCGGCAAAACATGGAAAAGTATGGCATGACCCGCCTCATGGTAGGCAGTAATCTTCTTCTCCTTATCGGTGATAATGCGGCTCTTCTTCTCAGTTCCGATACCCACCTTCAAAAACGCAGACTTCACGTCCTCAGGCGCAATATAAGGCCTGCCTGCCTTGGCTGCCATGATGGCAGACTCGTTCATCAGGTTCTCCAGGTCTGCACCGGTAAAGCCAGCTGTGGTCTGGGCGATCTGCTTTAAGTCCACATCATCTCTCAAAGGCTTATTCTTTGCATGGACACGGAGGATCTCTTCTCTGCCGCCTACATCAGGGGTTCCCACCGCCACCTTACGGTCAAAGCGACCGGGTCTCAAAATCGCAGGATCCAGAATGTCCACTCTGTTGGTGGCTGCCATAACAATGATACCCTCATTGATACCGAAGCCGTCCATCTCTACCAACAACTGGTTCAATGTCTGCTCCCTCTCATCGTGACCGCCGCCCATTCCGGTACCGCGGCGTCTTGCCACTGCGTCGATCTCATCGATAAATACGATACAGGGCGCATGCTTCTTGGCCTCCTCAAACAGGTCTCTCACACGGGAAGCACCCACACCCACAAACATTTCCACAAAGTCAGAACCGGAAATGCTGAAAAAAGGAACACCGGCCTCACCTGCCACAGCTTTTGCCAGAAGCGTCTTACCTGTTCCGGGAGGTCCGTCCAAAAGAACACCCTTAGGGATGCGGGCACCTACCTTGGTAAACTTGCCCGGATCCTTCAGGAACTCAACAATCTCCTGAAGTTCCTCTTTCTCCTCTTTCAAACCTGCCACCGACGAAAAATTGGTTTTATTGTCACCGGTGGACAGACGGGCTCGGCTTTTGCCGAAATTCATCATCTTATTGTTGCCGCCGCCGGATGCGTGATGGGCGCTCATCACCATAAACAGGAAGAAACCTACCACCAAAACGATGATCATGGGAAGCAGTGTGCTGAGTCCCCACTTATCCCGGGGAACATCCTCCACAAGTGGATCAAATCCATGTTCACGAACCAGCTTTTCAGCCTCTGCCACATCTGTGACATACAGCTTCTTGTCTCCTGTCTTACAATTAACTTCAAGATAACCTGTAGGCGTCTCTGCGTTGGGATGGATTGTCACGTCCTCAACCTGTCCGTTCTCCATATCCGCAATAAACGCTTCCCGCGTATAATTCTCTGCCGGATCTTTCATGAACGTCAGTATCATGATAGCTCCCAGCAGCAACAACCCGATCAGAAAAAACGGGCTAACTCCTCTTGTATTCTGTTTCAAACCAAAGCCTCCTGTCAGTCAAACTCCACAACTCCGATATAGGGAAGGTTGCGGTATTTCTGATCGTAGTCCAGACCATAACCTACCACAAACTCGTCCGGAATAGAAAAACCGGTATAATCCACGTTTACATCGATCACACGTCTGCTGGGTTTATCCAACAGGGTGCACAGACGCAGGGAACGGGGACCTCTGTCGCGAAGCATCTCCATGAGATAACTCAGCGTTCTTCCGGAATCCACGATGTCCTCCACTACAAGCACGTCCTTATCCTTGATAGACTCGTCCAAATCCTTCACGATCTTGACTACGCCGCTTGATTTGGTATCGCTTCCGTAACTGGATACTGACATAAAATCCAAAGACAAAGGTACGCTGATTCTCTTGGCGAGTTCGCACATAAAGAAGCTGCCTCCTTTTAGTACACAGATCAGATGAATCTCCTTACCCTCGTACTCCTTACTGATCTCCTCACCGATTGCCTTAATCCTGCTGTCAACCTCTTCCTCTGTCAAAAGTACCTTAATGTGCTCTGCCATTTTCTTCCTCCATCCCGCTGCTGCCGCAGTCTCTTCTTAATTGTACCTGCAAAATGTGTTTTGTATTCTCTGTAACTTTATAATATTCACTGATCCGATAACCGACCACCCAAAGAATGTGTTCGCCATCTGCGATCAGCGGAATACTGTCCCTTTCCTGTCTGGGGATCTTCTCCGTTATCATATAGTCCTTTACCGACTTATGGCTCAATCCACCTGTTGCCGACCGGATGCTCAAAATATCACCCGTCTGCCGTGTTCTCACAGTCAACGGTCCTTTTATTTTATCATAATCAAACCATTTCGTATACCTGTTTTGTGGAATATCTTTACAATTTTCCCGGGGGAATACTTGAAACGTGAAGGCTTCTTCCCCAATCGGTGACCTCTCCCGGGTCTTATCCATTCCGATCTGCACACGGTCATACTGCCGCAAAGCGCTGATTCCGAACGGAAGACTTTTGCTCCGGTTACCCGCCCGTAAAAACAATTCCTCCACATCCTGCACATGGACCGCAGCAATATCTCTGCCCCCGGAACTGAGTTTCCCCAGAATGCTATGGATCAGGCGTCTGCCGATGACCGGATCCAGCTTATGGTATGCGTCACAGTCAATACTGTAACACGTCTCGCCCTCCGTCCGCACTGTGGCCTCCCACGCCCGGGACGTTAGCCGCGACAAAAGCTCTTCCGCCTCCAGAAGCATGGCTGCCGTCTGTGACATATGCCCCACGCAACCCTGCACAATCTCCTTCTCCGCATAGGGAATGATGTGATGGCGGATCCTGTTTCTGGTATAGTCGTCCCCTTCATTCGTGGCATCCTTGCAATAGCGGATTTCTTTTTCCGTAAGATACTTCTCGATCTCACTGCGCTCCAGACACAGAATCGGTCGGATAACATCATCTCTCACCGGACGAATCCCGCACAAGCCTGACAGACCGCTTCCCCGAAACAGGTGAAACAGCATGGTCTCCGCCTGATCATTACTGTTGTGAGCCACCGCAATCTTGTGAGCCTTTTCCTGCCGGCGCACCTTTTCAAATGCCTCATAGCGCAGGATCCTGCCCATTTCTTCCTCAGAACGTTTTTCCAGAAAAGCCCTCTGCCTCACGTCTTCTTCCACAAGAGTAAAGGGAATTCCGCGGCTTTTACACAATGCTTCCACATAAGCCGCATCCTCACCGGCCTCCTTCCGGATCCCGTGATTGACATGGACCACATGCAGGTAAAAGGGAAATTCTTCCATTCTTTTCAGCAACACAAATAAGAGGCAAACTGAGTCTGCCCCTCCGGAAACACCCGCCACCACCCTGTCACCGGGGGCAAGCATACGGTGTCTGTCCATAAATGTGTTAACCTTCTTTTCAATGGAATCTGCATATCTCATATTAATTACTATAGCCGTTTATCCCGGGAAAATCAAGTGTTTTCCCAGATTCCCAGCACAAGCACCGTCATGTCATCCTGGATACGCCCCCCACTCAGGTGCAGTACAAATTGTAAAATCCGTTTTGCAATCTCTTTCGGATTCTGCTCTTTCACCGACTCGATAATCTGACGCATGGTCTCCTCGTAACGGTTTTGCCCCAAAGCATCCAAGACGCCGTCCGTCATCATGATAATATAGTCTCCGTCCGAAAGTGTTTTCTTTACCGCTCCCGGCGCTTCCATGGGAAGAATACCCATGGGGAGACCGGGACTTTCAATTTGTTCCACCACGTTGCCCCGCTTGAGAAAGGATGCTGCAGCGCCTATTTTGTAAAAAAAAGCCTGTCCGCTGTACAGATCCAGATCACAGATATCCAAGGTGGACATGTTCTGCCTGTCCGGTCGGGACAGCAGCGCATTATTGATCAGCTGAAGAGCTCCTTCCGGAGAATACCCTGTCTCCATCATTTTTTCCATCAGATCCAAAATCCACTCACTGTCACGGGAAGCCTTTTCTCCGGATCCCATACCGTCTGACAAAAGAGCAGTCAGCTTTCCTTTTTCTGTTTCAATCAGAGCGTAATTGTCGCCGGAAACCGTTTCTTCCTCCTTTACCGCCCTGGCAACACCGGAAAGTGCCACAAAGGAAGCTTCCTCCAAAAACAGGAAGCTTCGCTTCTCTCCGTCGATCATGTAAGGGCTCGCCACAGACACCTCCATTCTCCGATTCAGCAAAACCGAGAGCATGTCCGCGGCACGTTCGCTGCTGCATCCGCTTTCTCTTCCGGTAGACATTGTGATACAGATTCCATCCGGCTCTCCCGGGCGCTCCATGTAATGAATATTTGCTGTATGGATCCCCTCCAGCCTAAAACCGTGGGTAATCGTCCTCCGTTTTTTTTCCTCCACAGGACGGTGCCGGAATACTTCCGACGCAACCTTGTCCATGATTCTGGCCATTTCATTCAGATTGCCACATAACAGTTGCCGGTTTTCCCGGTAATTTTCAACTTCCAATACAATTTCCCTGTTTTCTTCATCCACCGGCTCCTCTAAGCCTCCCCCCACACTTCTCGCAAGCTCCCGAAAGGAATCCGCATAAGACTGAAGCCTCATCCTCCCAAACTCTGACATACCGGCCTGCCTGCGCTCCACGGCCATCGTTTTTGTCCTCATCTGCTACCTCTTTTCTGCATAAACAACATGCTGATAATATTTATACTCCTACTGGTAGTATATTCCGACGACAAGATAGTTTTTGTCAAAACGGAGTGACGGTTTTACAGAATTATGCGACAAAAAAAGCAGATATGAAAATCATATCTGCCACTTGGTTATTCTTCCTGCCTGAACAGGATCTCGTCCTCGTATACCAGCCCAAGCTTCTCTTTGGCCACTTCCTCTGCGTACTTCTTGGTCTGGGTGTATTTACGATACTCTTCGATCTCCTGACTTCTATCCTCTTCGTCCGCAATCTGCTCCTGCAGTTGTACTTCTTTGTCTGCGTAGGTGTCCAGCTTCCTTTTAAGTTCTATGCTTCTCACCCAAACCGCCACAAGGATCATTAATACTACGACAGTTACCAGAAACATACTGAATCTGTTCTGGCGGCGCTTGCGGTATGCTACCTTCTTTCTTGCCATTGCAAGTCCCCTTCCGAAAATGACCTGACTACTTCTTACATATAATCATTTTAAGCACTTTTCCCAGTACCGTCAACCTCTTTTTCAGAAAAGACCTGATTCTTTTATTGCTGCTTTTTACTCTGCCTGTCGCACTGCCCGCCCGACGCCGGATGTTTCCTGCCACTGCGGCTACAGGACGAAACAAAAAAAACAGCACTTTTTGCAACATTCCCTTCACTTTACAGAAAAACAGGGACAGGTACTTCACCAAAAATCTGCTGACCGTTTTATTGTAAAGAAGCATTCCCGCAAGCGCCCCCAGCACTGCGAACCACCTGAGCACTCCGTTGTTCATATAATACATCAGCAGGAAAACTTCCACAGCGCAAAAAATCCAAAATGCCAGGTCCTCAACAGATACCCAAAAAAGATTGTGAGGGATAACTCTCCTGAAGATCCGCAGCAGATCATATACAAACGTGATACCAATGCCCGCAAAAAGTGCGTAGAGCATAAAGAGACTTTCTTCCGCCATGATCCACCCCTATCGCTCAAACAGGTACCTAGCGAAATATTCTGGAAAGAAGAGATTCTCCCTTACCACCGCCGGCAGTTACATCAGAGTAAGTGAAACTGTCTATCTTGCCATCGATGTCAACCTCTCCCTTATCCAGCGTCAGACGGTTTACATGCAAATCATCTCCTTTGATCATCAGCATCCCCTGTTCTGTCTCCAGAAGAATCTCATGTATATCAAAGGAAAGCACGTCACTGACGCCATTAATGGTACATGTTCTCCGATTCAGCATCGTCACCTTATGCATGCGTGCTCCCGCACTGTTCAAATCTTCCATAAACCCTCCTCATACAAATGTCAGTTCGTCCGTGCAATGGAATTGCTTGCCGGTTACAGGCCGTCGGGGATCATAGGCCTTGTATAGTGGCACGCTCCCGCTCCGTGAAAAA
>JAZNMF010000062.1:0-18732 GCA_045579545.1 Acetatifactor sp.
TCGCTTTCGCGACCGCGCTCGGCGCGAGAGTCCGCAAGCGGACTCTTTGTTCCATGATAAGAAAGACCTTGTCACACTAAAGTGTGAACGGCTTTCCTATCATGCAAAAAATCAACCAGAGGATGCGCACTTGCGCGTACAAGGAAAATGTCGCTTTCGCGACTGCGCTCGGCGCGAGAGTCCGCAAGCGGACTCTTTGTTCTTGCCCCAGACAGATACTCAACAATATATTAAACATTTATGTAATTCAATGGTCTGCAAACTGATCCACGATCAGTGGTTTGGCCTAAGAAGAAAGGAAGAGACATGAAAGAGAAATTATCATTGATCAGAGAACAGGCACTTGCGCAGATCAAGGCCTGTGACACCACTGAGAAGCTAAATGAAGTGAGAGTCGCCATACTTGGTAAAAAAGGTGAACTTACAAGCGTACTCAAGTCCATGAAGGATGTGCCCGCTGAGGACAGACCCAAAGTGGGTCAGTGGGTGAATGAAACCCGTCAGGAGATTGAAACAGCTCTGGAAGAAGCAAAAACGGCTATGGAAGCTGCACTTAGAGAGGCTAGAATGAAGGCGGAAGTCATTGACGTAACACTTCCTGCCAAGAAGGCTGAGATCGGACACAGACATCCCAACACCATCGCTCTTGAAGAAGTAGAGCGTATTTTCATTGGCATGGGTTATGAGGTGGTGGAAGGTCCTGAGGTAGAGACTGACTATTATAACTTTGAAGCCTTGAATATACCCGCAGATCATCCGGCAAAGGACGAGCAGGATACGTTCTATGTTAACGGAGATATCCTTCTGCGCACCCAGACCTCCGGTGTTCAGGTGCACGAGATGGAAAAAGGCAAGCTGCCCATCCGTATGATTGCTCCCGGAAGAGTGTTCCGTGCTGACGAGGTGGATGCTACCCATTCTCCTTCCTTCCATCAGATTGAAGGGCTTGTGATTGATAAACATGTTACCTTTGCGGATCTGAAGGGTACTTTGGCTGAATTTGCCAAGGAACTGTTCGGCGCAGATACCAAAGTAAAATTCAGACCTCATCACTTCCCCTTCACCGAGCCCAGCGCGGAGATGGATGTGAGCTGCTTCAAATGCGGCGGTAAAGGTTGCCGTTTCTGTAAAGGCAGTGGTTGGATTGAGATCCTCGGTTGCGGTATGGTTCATCCCAGAGTGCTTCAGATGAGCAACATTGATCCCAAGGAATACACCGGTTTTGCTTTTGGTGTTGGTCTTGAGCGTATTGCACTGCTGAAATATGAGATCGACGATATGCGTCTGTTATATGAAAATGACGCCAGATTCCTGAAACAGTTTTAATCCTCAGTTCAGCCGGAGCAGATTTTATGCGAAAATTGTGCTTGCACGTATTTTTGCGTAAAATCTGCTCCGAGTGAGCGCCCATCTAATGAGCAAAGTTAGGCGCATAGCGCCGGGAAAGCTGCCGAAGGCAGCCTTTGCGAATGGGCGCGGCTGAACGAAAAAAGATATAAATAAAGAAAGGATTACAAAGTATGAATACATCATTATCATGGATTAAAGCATATGTGCCGGAGCTTTCCTGCGAAGATCAGGAATATTGCGATGCGATGACCCTTTCCGGTACCAAAGTAGAAGGATATGAAAAATTAGACAAGAACCTTGAGAAAATAGTAGTGGGACAGATTGTCTCCATTGAGGCACATCCCGATGCCACAAAGCTTGTGGTATGTCAGGTAAATGTGGGAACAGAAACAATCCAGATCGTGACAGGTGCCCCCAATGTATGTGTGGGACAGAAGGTACCTGTTGTACTGGACGGCGGAAAAGTGGCCGGAGGACACGACGGCGGACCTTTGCCTGAGGACGGTATCCGTATTAAGGCCGGCAAACTCAGAGGAGTGGAGTCATTTGGTATGATGTGCTCCATCGAGGAACTGGGTTCCAGCAGAGAAATGTATCCGGAAGCTCCCGAAGAAGGAATTTATATCTTCCCCGATGATGTGGAGGTTGGTGCAGATGCGGTGGCACTGCTTGGTCTTCGCGATACCGTATTTGAGTACGAGATCACCAGTAACCGTGTGGATTGCTACAGTGTGCTTGGTATTGCCAGAGAAGCAGCCGCAACCTTCCGTAAGCCTTTTATTCCTCCCGTGGTTAAAGAGACCGGAAACGGTGAAGATGTCAACGATTACGTGAGCGTTGAAGTGAAAGATACCGACCTTTGCACTAGATACTGTGCAAGAGTCTGCAAGAATATCAAAATTGGACCTTCTCCTGAATGGATGCAGAGAAGACTGGCATCCAGCGGCATCCGTCCCATCAACAATCTGGTTGACATCACCAACTATGTAATGGAGGAGTACGGTCAGCCCATGCATGCTTTTGATCTGGATCTGGTGGCAGGACATAAGATCATCGTTCGCCGTGCTAAAGACGGGGACGAGTTCCAGACACTGGACGGTCAGGTGAGAAAGCTTGACAGCGAGGTGCTTATGATCTGTGATGCAGAGAAAGAGATCGGTATTGCAGGTATCATGGGCGGAGAGAACAGCAAGATCACAGATGACGTGAAGACGGTTCTGTTTGAAGCTGCTACCTTCAACGGTCCCAACATCAGAAAATCTGCTAAGAGAGTTGGTCTTCGTACCGATGCCTCCGGCAAATTTGAGAAGGGTCTGGATCCCAGAAATGCGGAGGCAGCAATCAACCGTGCCTGCCAGCTCATAGAAGAACTGGGGTGCGGTGAAGTGGTGAGCGGCATGGTGGATGTGAAAGTTCCCCTTGTGCCCCTTAGAAGAATTGCTTTTGAGCCGGAAAGGATCAACGGACTGCTGGGAACTGATGTGAGTGCTGAGGAGATGCTTGAGATTTTTGCAAGAGAGGATCTTGAGTATGACGCAGATACTAATGAGCTGGTAATTCCTTCTTTCCGTCAGGATCTGGAAGGATTTGCGGATATCGCAGAGGAAGTAGCACGCTTTTACGGTTATGACAAGATTCCCACCACACTGCCTAACGGTGAGGCGACTGCCGGTAAGCTTTCCTATAAGCTCCGCATTGAGCAGAAAGCTAGGGATATCGCTGAGTATTGCGGTTTCTCACAGGGCATGTGCTATTCCTTTGAGAGTCCCAAGGTATTTGATAAGCTGTTGATTCCTGCAGAGGATGAACTGCGTAAGACAGTTACCATCTCTAACCCTTTGGGTGAGGATTTCTCTGTGATGAGAACCATCTCTTTAAACGGTATGCTGACCAGCCTTGCTACCAACTATAACCGCCGTAATAAGAACGTGAAATTATATGAGCTTGGAAATATTTATCTGCCTAAGTCAGTGCCTGTGACAGAGCTTCCGGAAGAAAGAATGCAGTTTACTTTGGGATTCTACGGAGACGGTGACTTCTTTACCTTAAAGGGTGTAGTGGAAGAATTCTTTGAGAGTGTGGGCATGCATGCGAAGGCTGAATATGATCCCGCGGCAGGCAAGAGCTTCTTACATCCCGGCCGCCAAGCGCTGATCATTTACAACGGTACTGTTGTGGGTTACTTGGGTGAGGTGCATCCTCAGGTGCTTGACAATTACAATATCGGTACAAAGGCATATGTGGCTGTGATCGATATGCCTGCCATGATCCCTTTTACCACCTTCGACCGCAAGTATACCGGTATCGCTAAGTTCCCTGCAGTGAGCAGAGATATCAGTATGGTAGTACCTAAGAGTATTATGGTAGGACAGATCGAGAAGGTGATCGCTCAGAGAGGCGGTAAGATCTTAGAGAGCTATTCCCTGTTTGATATTTATGAGGGAAGCCAGATTAAGGAAGGCTACAAGTCCGTGGCTTATTCCATCACCTTCCGTGCGAAGGACAGAACACTGGAGGAGAACGACATTACAGCTGCCATGAAGAAGATCCTGAACGGATTGGAGCAGATGGGTATCGAACTGAGACAGTAAGTACACACATTGGTTTTATATGAAAAAGAAGCGGCCTTTTGAGTCGCTTCTTTTTTGTCAGTATTTTCTGCAATGTTCAATGATCTGCGATATAGGCTGTGATGGCCTGTCGTAAGTACCGGCTTAACCTGTGTGAAAAGGGTTCTCTATCCTGAAAAAAATCAAAGGAATCCACGGCCTTTTCCAAGGCATGCTGACAATAATAAACCATGCCAAGGGTCTGAAGTTGCGGGGCCAGGCGTCTGATGTAGCCAGCTACCATGGGAAGATAGCTTTGTATGAGACGTTCTCTGGCACCGGGAACATTTTCCATCATCTGTTTTGCGCATTCCAGTTCTTCAGATCTGCTCATATGAGTAAAAGTTCTTATCTTTTCGTAGAAATCCTCAATGGTGATAAAAACCATATGGTTACCTCTTTATTCCTGTTGTTTGGGGTCATTTGTATCTTTTGTCATAATAACGGTTCCGGCTATCATGATTGCAAGTGCAATGTAAAATTTCGGATCCGGTCTTTCCAAGAGAAGCAGCATACTGAATGCAACGCCAAGGAAGGGCGCGATAGAGTAGTATGCGCTGGTCTTTGCAGCACCCAGATCCTTTTGTGCCATAATATAAAAATTGATGCTCAAGCCATATGCCACAAAGCCAAGAACAAGGATAGCAATGATCCAGGCAAATCCAGGGATGGTTTCTCCGAGGAGCAGTGCTGTGATCAGGCTGCCGAGTCCTGAAAAACATCCTTTGATGATGACAATTTCCTCTGAACTTTTGTGACTGATCATTTTAGTACAGTTGTTTTCAAATCCCCAACAGAGGCAGGCACCAAGTACAAACAGAGAACCTTCGTTGAAGACAAAGGCGGCGCAGCCTTCAAGGCTGAGGATCACGCTGGAAGTCGTAACCAGCAAGATGGCGAGCCATAGCTTCTTGGAAATGGTTTCTTTGAAGATTAGAAGAGCGATCAGAGAAGTTGCAACAATCTCAAAATTATTCAGTAATGAAACGTTTGCTGAGTTGGTCTTTGCAATGCCGGTCATCAACAAAATGGGGGCAATGATATCTAAAATTATCATTGCTACAGTATAAGGCAGATCTTTTCGAGTCAGAGGTGCTTTTACGATTTTGTTAGGGCCAAAATTTCTTATCAGATAGTAAACTGCCATACCTATGCCTGCTCCGAGATAAAGAAAAGCTGCCATCATGGTGGGCTCGGCCTTTGTCAGAAGCAATTTGGATAGAGGAATATTAATGGCGTAAAGTGCGGCGGCCAATATGGCAAATATCGCAGCGGTATTCTTGTTTTTCATAACAGAAGACTCTCTTTTGAATGGATAAATTATACTTTTCATGATATTATATCTCTTATTTGATCCGACGTCAATGCAGCCGCAGACAGGTGCCAAAGTTAGCAGTGTCCATTGACTTATCGGCACAATTGGTTATAATAGATTATGAATCTGTTTGCGAATCAGGAACGTCAGAAAGTGAGGTTTTTATAGAATGGAAAGAAAAAATACATGGGAATTGTATGACGAGTCACAGCTGAAAGAATTGGAAGCACTGAGTGATAATTATCGTGAATTTTTGGATCTTGGAAAGACGGAGCGTGAGTGCATCGATCACATTGTAAATACCATAGAGAGTGCAGGTTATCAGGAGCTTGATGATTTGATCGCACAGGGTGGCAGTCTGAAAAAAGGTGACAAAGTATACAGTGTTTGGATGAATAAATCCATTGCAATGTTTAAGATTGGCGAAAAACCTATGGCTGAGGGGATGAACATTTTGGGAGCCCATATTGATAGTCCCAGACTGGATGTAAAGCAGAACCCTCTCTATCAGGACGGCGGCTTTGCCTATCTGGATACTCATTATTACGGCGGTGTGAAGAAGTATCAGTGGGTAACACTTCCTCTTGCGATCCACGGTGTTGTGGTGAAAAAGGACGGTACAACCATTGAATTAAATATTGGCGAAAATCAGGAGGATCCTGTATTTTTCATTTCGGATCTTTTGCCTCATCTTGCCCAGGAGCAGATGGAAAAGAAGGCGGCCAAAGTGATTGAAGGAGAGGCCCTTGATATCATCGTCGGAAATAAGCCCATTCAGATTGGTCCTAAAGCAGAGGACAAAAACGCAGACGGCAAAAAGGAAACTGCCAAAGAGGCAGTGAAAGCCGGAATTCTTGATATTCTCAGTAAGCAGTATGGGATTGAAGAAGAGGACTTTATCTCCGCAGAGCTGGAAGTAGTGCCTGCTGGAAAGGCGAGAGAAGCAGGCTTTGACCGCAGCATGATCCTTGCCTATGGTCAGGACGACAGAGTATGTGCTTACACTTCTATGCAGGCGATGCTGGATGTGGAGGATTGTGAGAGAACGGTGTGCTGTATTCTGGTGGACAAGGAAGAGATCGGTTCTGTAGGTGCAACCGGTATGCAGTCCAGATTCTTTGAGAATGCTGTGGCTGAGGTGATGAATCTGTGCGGTGAGTACAGTGAACTGAATGTGCGCAGATGTCTGTCACGCTGTTGCATGCTCTCCTCTGATGTGAGCAGTGCCTTTGATCCTTCCTTTGCGTCAAGCTTTGATAAGAAAAATGTTGCCAATCTGGGCGGTGGTATGGTGCTCAATAAGTTTACAGGATCCAGAGGAAAATCCGGTTCCAATGATGCCAATGCAGAGTATCTGGCTCATATCAGAAAAATATATGAAGAGGAGCGTGTAAATTTCCAGACTGCAGAACTTGGCAGGGTAGATCTTGGCGGCGGCGGAACCATTGCATACATCCTTGCCCTTTACGGTATGAATGTGATTGACAGCGGTGTGCCTGTGATGAACATGCATGCACCCTGGGAGGCTACCAGCAAGGCCGATGTTTATGAGACCTACAGAGGATATAAGGCTTTTATCAAAAATGCAAGCTTATAAGGATGAACCATAATGGAATTATTAAAATCAGATTTTTATTTTGACCTGCCCCAGGAATTGATTGCCCAGGATCCTTTGGAGGATCGATCCTCCTCAAGGCTTCTTGTGCTGGACAAAAAGACCGGGGCGGTGTCACACCATATTTTTAAAGAGATCACCGATTATTTGAATCCCGGAGACTGCCTGGTGTTAAACAATACCAAAGTAATACCCGCAAGACTTTTAGGCGAACGGGAGGGTACAGGCGCTCATGTGGAAGTGCTCCTGTTGAAACGTAAGGAAGCCGATGTCTGGGAGACGCTTGTAAAACCCGGCAAAAAGTGTAAGCCAGGGACAAGGCTTGTGTTTGGCGATGGGATTTTGAAGGCCGAAGTGCTTGAAACAGTGGAGGAAGGCAATCGACTGATCCATTTTGAATATGACGGCATTTGGGAAGAGGTGCTGGACCGTTTGGGCGAGATGCCTCTGCCGCCTTATATTACCCATAAACTTCAGGATAAGAACCGTTATCAGACCGTTTATGCCAAGTATGAGGGCTCTGCCGCCGCGCCAACTGCAGGCTTGCATTTTACCACAGAGCTGCTTAGTCAGATTGCTGAAAAAGGTGTGAAGATTGCTTATGTTACCTTGCATGTGGGTCTGGGAACCTTCCGGCCGGTGAAGGAAGAGAATGTGTTGGAGCATCATATGCATTCTGAATATTATCAGGTGTCTGAGGAAGCGGCACAGCTGATCAATGATACGAAGAAGTCCGGCGGCAGAGTGATTTGTGTGGGAACCACCAGTTGTCGGACTGTGGAGAGCGCTTCCGATGAAAATGGATTCGTCCATGCGGGATGTAACAATACGGAGATTTTTATTTATCCCGGATATCGTTTTAAGGTTCTGGATGCACTGATCACCAACTTCCATTTGCCGGAATCCACATTGGTAATGCTGGTTTCGGCACTGGCGGGAAGAGAAAATGTTTTGGCTGCATATGAAGAAGCAATCAGGGAGCGGTACCGTTTCTTTAGCTTTGGAGATGCCATGTTTGTGTCGGATTCGCTTTTGTGAATAATAATTAGGGCGCAGAATTTGTTTTCTGTGCCTATTTTAGTTTTTGTATTGCTGAAATAAGCTTTTTTGTTCCGGAATTATTTAAATTGTTGTTTATGTGTGCTATCTTTAAGAACATATCGTGGATAATCAAGAGGATCTGTATCAGATCCTGAAAAAGAAGATAGCTAAATGATATTATGGTAGTTGCGGAGGAATGATGATGAGGAAATTGCAGAGCGGGAGAGAAGTAAACAGGCTGACAATTCTGCTTGCAGCCACATACATGATTAGTTATATGACAAGGATCAATTACGGAGCGATCATATCGGAAATGGAGAGAGCTACTGCATTTTCCAGAAGTCTTTTGTCCATGGCGCTGACCGGGAGTTTTATTACCTACGGTGTCGGACAGATCATAAGCGGAATCTGTGGGGACAGGTTTTCTCCCAAAAAACTGGTATCTTACGGACTCATTGTGACAGTATGTATGAATCTTTTGATTCCGTTTTGCGTGAGTCCTTATCAGATGCTTGTGGTGTGGTGCATCAACGGTTTTGCCCAGAGCTTTATGTGGCCGCCGCTTGTGAGAATGATGTCTACTCTGTTAAGTGATGAAGATTATAAAAAGACAACAACGAAGGTCTCCTGGGGAAGCAGTGTGGGATCCATTGTGGTCTATTTGATATCACCGCTCATCATTTCGCTGGCAGGCTGGAAGTTTGTGTTCTGGTTTATGGCGCTTTGCGGAGTTGTTATGATCTTTATCTGGAACAGATTCTCTTATGAGATAGATCCTGTTAAAAGGAAACATCAGGGAGAAGAGATCAGATCCAATCGTATGCTGTTTACACCGCTGATGATCGGAATTATGGCTGTGATTGCCCTTCAGGGGATGCTGAGGGATGGAGTTACCACATGGATGCCCTCGTACATATCGGAAACCTATCAAATGAGCAATGTGGCAGCCATTTTGTCAGGAGTTGTCCTTCCTGTGTTCAGCATCCTCAGCTTTCAGCTGGCTACTACATTATATGTAAAGAGGTTTAAAGATCCGATATCCTGCGGTACTGCTTTTTTCGGCGCAGGTGCATTTTCGGCGCTGGCTTTGTTGTTTATTACAGGCCGCAGCGCAGTGTTTTCTCTGTTGCTTTCCGCGATACTGACAGGATGCATGCACGGTGTTAATCTGATGCTGATCTGCATGATACCGCCTTATTTTTATAAATACGGGAACGTGTCTACCGTGTCAGGAGTTCTGAATTCCTGCACTTATATTGGAAGTGCCATATCAACTTACGGAATTGCTGTTATATCCGAGAATAAAGGCTGGAATTTTACATTAGGGAGTTGGCTTCTGATTGCAGTGGCCGGTACGGTTATAGGGCTAATTTGCATTAAGGGCTGGAGAGAGAAATTTAAATAGATATTTTTTGTAATTATAAAAAATGCGGATCACCGTGTATGCGATAAACGGTGATCCGCTTTTTTAATTTTTCCTATACAGCTGGTATCCTCTGGTGGTAAGCATGCTTTCGGCTTTGTTCATGTCATCCTCATCGTAAAATTCGATTCTCAGGACACCGTCTTCGGATTCCCTGTTATGCACAATGCCAATATTTTTGATGCTGATTTGTTTCAGTGCCAAAAGTGTAGCGATAGCGGCAAGGGCACCGGGTTCATCGGCAATATCCACGTTGACAGAGTAGGATATCTTGATGGGGCCACTGGAGGCACTGAGGAAGGAATCCCGGTAAATGCGTGCATCTTCAAAGAATTGATAAAGGCCATCCGCTTCACGGTCTGCCAGCCGGGAACGTATTTTCTCAAGGTATGACATATATGCATCCAGTAAAGATAAAATATTGTCTGTGTTAGTCAGGCATATATTCTGCCACATGACAGCGGAAGAGGAGGCAATTCTGGTGATGTCTTTAAAGCCGCCGGCTGCTATCATTCTCATGATTCCGTCAGAGGAGTCACTGTCTTTTACGAGATTTACCAAAGAGGCAGCGATGACGTGAGGCAGGTGGCTGATGGCTGCAGTCACATAATCGTGCTGATCGCAGCTTAAGATCAGAGGAATTGCACCTATCTCGGTTATAAGGCTACGGTATGCCTCCAGCTTTGCGGGTGATGTTTTTTCTGTAGAAGTCAGGATATAGTAGGCATTTTCCAAAAGGACAGCCTTGGAATTCACATATCCGATGCGCTCGCTGCCAGCCATTGGGTGTCCGCCGATAAAGCGATCCTCCAGACCAAGCTCTGCGATGTGCCGGTGGATTTCGCTCTTTACACTGCCAACATCTGTTAAGATGCAGTTGTCTGACAGGTGATGCATAATTTTTGTAAGGTTTTCGTCATTTTTTTGAACAGGTGCACAGAGAAAGATATAATCGCACTTCTCAAAGTGTTCATCAATCTCATGGCAAATAATGTCTGCTACTCCGTCTGCCAAGGCTGCCGACAGGGCATCCGGATTGATGTCATAGGCGATGATGCATGTATTATCAAGACGCTCTTTTATGGCGTGGGCAATGGAGCCGCCGATTAATCCCAATCCTATAAAACCGCAGGTTAATTGTGACATAAATTCCTCCTTTACCGGAAGCTTCTTCCTACCAGTTCGCAGAAGGGAGCAAGTTCTCCGGTCAGCTGTTCGAAGTGTTCAAAGGTAAGAGACTGCGGGCCATCAGAAAGTGCATGAGCAGGATCGTTATGAACCTCGATCATAAGTCCGTCTGCACCGCAGGCAACGGCAGCCTTTGCCATGGAGGGAACATATCTGTATGCACCGGTAGAGTGGGAGGGATCCACGATAATGGGCAGGTGTGATTTCTCCTTCATAACAGGTACTGCGCTGAGGTCAAGGGTGTTTCTGGTGGCCGTTTCAAAGGTGCGTATGCCACGTTCGCAGAGAACTACGTTGGGATTGCCCTCTGACATAATATATTCCGCTGCGTTCAGCCATTCATCAATGGTTGCAGAGAGGCCACGCTTTAAAAGAACAGGCATACCTGAGCGACCTGCCTCTTTAAGTAACATAAAATTCTGCATATTTCTGGCACCGATCTGAATCATATCAACGTATTTTACGGCAGCATCAATGGCATCGTGGCTGACAACTTCACAGATGGTGGCAAGTCCGGTCTCTTTGGAAGCTTCTTTCATATATTTAAGTCCTTCTTCCTCAAGCCCCTGAAATGAGTAGGGTGAGGTGCGTGGCTTGTATGCACCGCCGCGCAGAATGGTAGCGCCTGCCTTCTTGACAGCTATAGCAATACTCATCAGCTGTTCTTCAGATTCCACTGCGCAGGGACCTGCCATAATGGTCAGATTGTCCGGACCGATCTGTGTGGATCCCACTTTGATAACAGAAGGCTCCGGATGGAATTTTCTATTGGATAACTTGTAGCTTTCGGTGACCGGCATAATACGGTCCACGTCTTTGTAGATGGCCAGATTGTCTGTGGAAAGTCGTGATTTGTCACCGACAACACCGATAATAGTCACTTCTTCACCGTGAGAGAGGTGAACGGAAAGCCCGTTTTTCTCGATATAAGTTACTATGGATTGAATGCTTTCGGCTTTGGCGCCGTGCTTCATTACTATAATCATAATAATGGTCCTTTCTGATTAAAATTTGCAGTTATTTAAAGTGTGTTATAGTTAAACTGTATTTACACTGCTCACTATAGCACTTCAACGTGCGAAAGTCAATATTAATATAAGAGAAATTTTATGTTCTTAAAAAAATACCACTGTATATACTTTAGGCTGAATTTCACGGATTTAGCAGGTTTGTTTAATTGTGAATATAAAAAAAACAAAAAAATAGTAGCAAAAAGACTAATAATGCTTGTAAAAAGACTGGAAATTTAGTAAAATGGGTACATGGGAATTTTTAGATCCAATTTAGCTTTGGCAGAATACCCAAAATACACCATAATTGGAGGAAGACTTATGAATGTTTACACAACTGACAAGATTCGTAACGTAGTATTATTAGGACATGGCGGAGCAGGTAAGACCAGCCTGGCAGAAGCATTTGCATACCTTTCCGGCATCACATCCAGAATGGGTAAAGTGTCCGATGGAAATACAGTCAGCGATTATAGTAAGGAAGAACAGAAGAGACAGTTCTCCATCAGTACCTCCGTTATCCCCATTGAATGGGAAGGCTATAAGATTAATATCCTGGATACACCGGGTTATTTTGACTTTGTTGGAGAAGTAGAAGAAGCTGTCAGTGCAGCCGGAGCAGCGATTATCGTTGTAAACGGTAAGTCCGGTATCGAAGTGGGTACCCAGAAGGCATGGGAACTTTGTGAGAAATATAAGCTGCCCAGAATCGTTTATGTTTCCAATATGGACGTTGACAATGCTTCTTTCCGTCAAGTTGTTGAAGATATGACCGAGCTTTACGGCAAGAAGATGGCTCCTTTCCACCTTCCTATCCGTGAGAACGAAAAGTTTGTGGGATATGTCAATGTAATTGCTGAAACTGCTAACAGATGGCAGGGCAAGGAAGTTGTTGCCTGTGATATCCCTGCTTACTCTCTGTCTAACCTGCATCTTTGCCGCGACACTTTGATGGAGGCAGTTGCAGAGACCAGTGAAGAGTTTATGGAGAGATACTTTGGCGGCGAGACCTTCTCTGAGGCAGAGATCCGTGCAGCACTTCGCACCAATGTTTGCGATTGCAGCGTTGTTCCCATGACTATGGGTTCTAACGTCCTTTGCCAGGGTATGTACACTCTGCTGGATGATATCATCAAGTATCTGCCCAGTCCCGAGAACCGTGAGGTTGCCGGTATCAATATGAAAACCAACGAGATTTTCCATGCTGATTATGATTTTGCCAAGGCGAAATCTGCATATATCTGGAAGACTATCGTGGATCCTTTCATCGGTAAATATTCCCTGATTAAGGTGAACTCCGGTGTACTGAAGTCTGACGATATGATTTACAATGTAGACCGTGATATCGAAGAGAAGATCGGTAAGCTGTATGTGCTTCAGGGCAACAAACCCATCGAGGTTCCCGAACTTCATGCAGGTGACATCGGTGCTTTGGCTAAGCTTACAGCAGCACGTACCGGAAACAGCCTATCTACCAAGGCAACCACCATTAAGTACGGTAAATTTGAGATTTCCACCCCTTATACATACAAGCGCTACATTCCCAAGAATAAGGGCGATGTGGATAAGATCTCTCAGGCTCTGCAGAAGATTACTCACGAGGATCAGACCATTAAGATGGTGAATGATGCTGAGAACAGACAGATGCTTCTTTACGGTATGGGCGATCAGCACCTTGATATCGTTGTAAGTAAGCTTTTGAATGAATATAAAGTAGAAGTAGAGCTGACACAGCCTAAGATCGCTTACAGAGAGACCATCAAGAAGAATTCTGACGTTGAGTATAAGTATAAGAAGCAGAGTGGAGGACACGGTCAGTACGGTCACGTTAAGATGCGCTTTTCGCCTTCCAATGATCTTGAGTCTGCTTATGTATTTGAGCAGGAAGTAGTGGGCGGAGCAGTTCCCAAGAACTTCTTCCCTGCAGTAGAGAAGGGTCTGCAGGATTCCGTTGTGAAGGGGCCTCTGGCTGCATATCCCGTTGTTGGTGTTAAGGCAGTTCTGTACGATGGTTCTTATCATCCCGTAGACTCCTCGGAAATGGCATTTAAGATGGCTACCACACAGGCATTCAAGAAAGGCTTTATGGAGGCTGGTCCTATCCTGTTAGAGCCTATCGCATCCCTGAAGGTTACCGTTCCCGATGCATTCACCGGTGATGTTATGGGTGATCTGAACAAGCGTCGCGGCCGTGTGCTTGGTATGAATCCTGCTTCCGGCGGAAAGACCGTGATTGAAGCTGACATCCCTATGAGCGGCCTGTACGGATATTGTACAGATCTTCGTTCCATGACAGGAGGACGCGGTGATTACGCTTATGAGTTTGCCCGCTATGAGCAGGCTCCCAGCGATGTACAGGAGAAGGAAGTTGCTGCAAGGGCTGCAAGTGTTGCAGAGAACAACGCAGAAGAATAATGAAAGAATTGAAAGAGGCATGGCACGGTTCCATGCCTCTTTTTTGCGAGATCAGAAAGTACGATAACTGATGGAATAATTACTGTTTTTTGCGGAAAATATTTATTGCCTCCTATCCGAACACTTCCGTATAATAAGAATGAGTTTGTTTGATATGCTTTCAATGTTCTTATATTCAAAAAACAATTATATCGGTAGCTAAGGAGAAGCGGAAATGAAAAAAAGTTTATTTGCGGCAGATGTTTATATGATTCCATGTTACGGTCAATCACTGTCTACGAATACAGCAGCCGGTCCATCTACATTCGAGTGTTTGGAGCCGCTGTCCTATGATAAAGAACTTATTAATTCTAATATTCAGGACATGTGCGCCGGGACAGCAGAGGGATTCCGGTTGGCGGCAGATCACTACGGGATAGATTTACCTGAAAATTTTAAAATTATTGGATGCACGGGAGGCGAAGGTGGTCGCTCTGTTGCGGAATTATCCAAAGGCTCCTGTTTTTATGAAAATGTGCTCAGACATATCAGAGATGCCAAGGAAAATTGTGATGCAGTCGGTCTTACCTTGTGTGTCCCCTGTTTTACCTGGACCCAAGGAGAAGAGGACATGAGAGCCGGAGGAGATGGCAATGCATATGGCTTCGGACAATATGATCCGTTTTCTTACAAAGACAGACTGAGACAGCTCATTGATGATTTCAATGAGGATATCAAGAAGATCACCGGCCAGGAGCAGGATGTGCTTTGTATCAGTTACCAGACTGCCTGTCATACATCCTATGCAAGATATCCACGTATTGCTCTTCAACAGCTTGACTTATCAAATGAATATGATAAAATGGTACTGGCTAAGGTGATGTACGATGTTGACTACGTACATGAGGAAACCTATGAGGTGCATGCTTACGCGCGTACCTACAGAAACATGGGAAATATGTATGGAATTGCTGCGTTTCGTGCCTGTGTATTGGGTGAACGCGGAGGATATTGCAGGCCAATAGGTTATGACGTAAGCGGAAATATTGTTACGATTCGTTTTGATATGGCATATAAGCCGTTGGTCTTTGACAGCGATTTGATTCGACAGCAGTCAGACGGTAATTACGGTTTTCAGATCTATCGTGTGAATGAACAGCCGGGTATGGCAGGATCGATTGAGAAAGCGGATACGGGGATTCTAGATGTACGGCTTGTTTCTGATGATACAATAGAACTTTTGCTAAGCAGAGAACCGCAGGCAGGAGAACGGCTTACTTACGGGATTAACGGAGATTATTGGCAGAATATCAACGGCAGGAAAACTATCATGTCCGGAGGGGATGGCGAGGACGGTTATACGAAGACCGGAAGACTATTTGGCTCCCGCGGATGCTTAAGAGACTCTCAACCGTTGAAGAATCTTTACCCCGGATCGGTATTCCGTGATCTGTATAACTGGTGCGTGATTTTTGAGATTCCGTTTTCTTGATTTCAGATAAATATATTATCAAGGATGGTTATTTGGAAAGAGAGGCAGTTGTATGAAACAATATACAGTGAGTGTTCCGGTAAATTGTATGAATCTTGATGAGATCGGAAGAGAGGGCATACTTTTAAAGCTGAAGCAATTAGATGCGAAGAGAGTGTTTTTGAACTTTGAAGAATCGACCAGTACAGGAGAAATTTACTGCTCTGATGAAGGATACCGTACTTTACAAATGGAAAAACTTGCAGCTGCTGCGAAATTTTTCAAGGACAACGGTTATGAAGTGGCCGCATGGTTCTGGACATTCAAAATTGATCCCAAGCTTCCTTTTATGCGATTGCATGATCTTTCCGGTGAGGCGATAGAACCTTTCGTTTGTCCTTCCGATAAGAATTTTGTTGATTTTGCATCGGAATGTGTGGAGAATGTGGCGCGCTGTGGCGTTGATATGATCGTGTTTAATGATGATTTCCGTTATGGTTTCTTTTATGCCAACGAGAGTACCTGTCTGTGCGATAATCACTTGAAAAGGATCCATGATATCACCGGTGAATCTATTTCCCGTAATGAATTGAGAGATTATATCCTTCAGGGTTCCAAGAACAGATACCGAGATGCTTTTTTACAGGCAAATAAGGCATTTATGCTGGAATTTGCAAGTGCGGTCAGGGATAAGGTTGATACGGTAAATCCCGATATTCGCATTGGTTTTTGTGCATCGATGTCCGCATGGGATCTTGACGGTGATGCATATGAGCTGGCATCGGTTCTGGCCGGAGATACCAGACCTTTCATCCGATTGATCGGTGCTCCCTACTGGGTTGTGAATAAGGCCTGGGGGAACCGTTTACAGGATGTCATCGAGCTTACCCGTATGGAAGTATCTTATTTTGATGATAAAGAAGTGGAACTGGTTGCAGAGGGTGATGTCTGGCCGAGACCTAGAACAATGTGTCCGGCTGCGTATCTGGAGGGATTTGATACTGCACTCAGGGCAACTCAGAAATTGGACGGCATTCTGAAAATGGGGCTGGATTCCTCGGCGTTGCACAATTATGAAGAAGGGTATGTGAAATTCCATATTCGCAATAAGAATTTATATAGTACTATCGAAGATGCATTTTCGGGTAAAGAGAATACAGGCATCCGTGTATTTGAATTTGGAAAAAAATTAAGTAATATGAAAAATCCCAATGAGGTGGGTGAGAAATATAATCCTCAAATGTTATTCTTTTCCGAAGCGGCAAGGACACTTGCATGTAACGGAATCCCTACCACATATGGTGATTCCTATAATGTGGGTATTGCATTCGGTGAAAATGCCAGATATCTTACGCGGGAAGATATAAAAAGAGGATTGATTGTTGATATCGCAGCCGCCGCAATTTTGAACGAGCGTGGGATTGATACCGGAATCAAAGCTATCGGCACGGAATGTGCGGTACTCAGTGAGACATTTTTAAATAACAATAACAGGGTTATTGCTTATGACGCCACAGCTTATAAAATCACTGTAAATGATAAGGCAGAACTGTTAAGTGTCGGAAACACAGCTGATTGTAAAATACCGATGTCGTTTATATATACCAATGATGCCGATGAACGTTTTTTGGTGCTCAATATAAACCCGCGAAAAAAAGAGCACTTGATGCGTCATTATGCACGCGGATATCAATACTATTCTTTTGCCGTGGATTCTGTTCCGGCAGTATGCATCGGAAATCCTGACATGTATATGATCTGCGCAGAAGATGATTCCGGGCTGGCAATTGGATTGTGGAATTTTTCGGCTGATATTGCATTGAATCCGGTAATTCAACTGAATCAGGAATATAGTGGTGTTTCTTTCTTGAATGGAAATGGAAAATTGTCTTCGGAAAATATTGTTCTGGATGATGTGGCTCCTTATAGCAGTGTTGTTATTTTGTTGAAAAAGTAACAGTTTTCCTTTTGAGATGCAGGAGCCAGAAAATATCAGTTGACAGATATTGCAAAAAAGGCTAAAATGGTTACAGTTTTTAACATAATATAGGAAAGCATAGAAGAGGATAAGTAGGAATCCCATGGTTTCAGAGAGTTGCCGGTCGGTGTGAGGCAGCATCGCAAGATTCTGAACTGGCCTCGGAGCATCTGCAGGGAACGTATCTGTGTGTTCGGTACAAGTAGTTGCAGGCGGGTTCTCCCGTTACAGAGAGTTAAAGTGCACGGATTTTTTTTGATCATGTTGATTGAAGATGATCTGTGAAGTAGAGTGGTACCACGGAATTTGCAAGCCCTTTCGTCTCTATAAGCGAAGGGGCTTATATTATTTAAACAGAAAGGATTAGGACAGATAATCATGGAAAGAGTTTACAACCCAAAAGAAATTGAAAAGAAATGGCAAAAATATTGGGAGGAACATGAAACCTTTAAGACAGATGTGTGGGATTTCAGCAAGCCCAAATATTATGCACTGGATATGTTCCCTTACCCTTCAGGAGTAGGTCTGCATGCAGGTCATCCGGAAGGCTATACCGCTACAGATATTATGTCCCGAATGAAACGTATGCAGGGATATAATGTGCTGCATCCCATGGGATATGATTCCTTTGGCCTTCCTGCTGAACAGTATGCAGTAAGCACAGGCAATCACCCCAACGGTTTTACACAGGCCAATATTGAAACCTTCTCCAAACAGCTGAAGGAGCTTGGTTTTGACTATGACTGGAGCAAGATGATCGCTACCAGTGATCCTTCCTTCTACAAATGGACTCAATGGATCTTTAAGCAGCTTTACCTGGATGGTTATGCAAAATATGTAGATATGCCGGTTAACTGGTGTGAGGAGCTGGGAACCGTTCTTTCCAATGATGAAGTTATCGACGGAAAATCTGAGCGCGGCGGTTATCCTGTTATCCGTAAGAATATGAAGCAGTGGGTTATCAATCAGCCTGCATTTGCAGAAAAGTTGCTGGAAGGCTTAGAGGAGATCGATTGGCCGGAGTCCACCAAGGATATCCAGAGACATTGGATCGGAAAATCCGAAGGTGTTGAAGTGGAATTCCAAATCGTAGGCGGAGGTAAGTTCTCCATTTATACCACCTGTATCGAAACCATCTACGGTATTACTTTTATGGTACTGGCTCCTGACGGACAGATCGTTAAGAATCTGATGGATAGAGTAGAGAATCCGGAAGAGGTTCAGGCATATATCGATGAGACTTTGAAGAAAAATGATATGGACCGTACCGAACTGAATAAGACCAAGTCAGGCTGTATCCTGAAAGGCCTGTATGCCATCAACCCCGTAAACGGTAAA
>JAZNMF010000063.1:0-11727 GCA_045579545.1 Acetatifactor sp.
AAGGAATGTCCGCTGGAACAGTTGAGAGCCTTTCATCAGTCATAAGCTAATTAATACAGTAAAACGCAGGAGGAAGAGAAAATGATCATAAGAAGAGCTATGGAAAAAGATATGGATGGCATCAACAGCCTGTTGTGCCAGGTGCTCACCGTTCATCACATGGGACGTCCGGATCTGTTTAAAGCGGGAGCAAAGAAGTATACGGACGAGGAATTGAAGGAGATTATCCGGGATGACGGAAGACCTATTTTTGTGGGGGTAGACGGAGAGGAAAATGTACTGGGATACGCTTTCTGCATATTCGTGCAACACCTTGACAATAACATCCTGACAGACGTGAAGTCCCTTTATATAGATGATCTGTGCGTGGACGAAAAGCGCCGGGGACGGCACGTCGGTCGTGAACTTTATGAATATGTGCTTGACTACGCGAAAAAGAGCGGCTGCTACAATGTGACGTTGAATGTATGGGCGTGCAATGAAAGCGCCATGAAATTCTATGAGAAATGTGGCCTGCAGCCTCAAAAGATCGGCATGGAGAAAATATTGTAGGTTGTTTGTCGCATCCATAAAGCTCGCCGGTTAAAATGCAGTCGCCGGGGATGGAATTCGGATAAAAGGCCCTTGAAAAACGCCGGTGCTTGGCGAGGTATTTTCGAGCCTAGCATCCGCTGCGATTTTTCACGGAGCGGGAGCGTGCCGCTATCCGGATTCCATCTCCGGCGACTATATTAACCGGCGGGTTGCCTGAAATTACTTTTCACTCATCTGATCCAGCAGTTGAATCTTGATGTCGTAAAGCTTGGCGGAAAGATCCACATATACCTGATGGGGATTGACCAGTCTCTTGGTCTCGTCCCACAGAGTATCCAGTTCCTGTCTGCAGTATTCTCTGATGTCCATGACCTTGGGGGAGGTGTAGACACATTCGCCCTTGTCAAAGATCTGCTTCATGATGGGGCGCATGGCGTAAGTACCGCCTTTTAGCTTTGTCTTTTTCCAGGGTTCCAGAGGATCAAAGAGCATCAGATCCTCGGCTTCGTCAAAGTGCTCCTCCACCAGACAAATCAGGTCTGCCTTGATCTTGCCGCTTTCTTTGTCGTAAATACGGTAGATTTTCTTGTTGCCGGGGTTGGTTACCTTCTCCGAATTCTCAGAGAGTTTGATTTTGGGAATGAATTTGCCGTTCTCTCCCATGATGGCGGCCAGCTTATACACACCACCGAAGGAGGGGTTGTCCTTGGAGGTGATCAGGTTGGTGCCTACGCCCCAGGAGGTGATAGCTGCGCCCTGAGCCTTCAGGCTGTCGATCAGGTATTCGTCCAGATCGTTGGAGGCTGAGATTACGGCGTCCGGGAATCCTGCCTGATCCAGCATTTTGCGGGCTTTCTTGGAGAGATACGCCAGATCGCCGCTGTCTAAGCGGATGCCGTAGAAGGTGAGAGGAATGCCCGCTTCACGCATCTCGGTAAAGACCCGGATGGCGTTGGGCACGCCGGATTTCAGAGTATCGTAAGTATCTACCAGCAAAATGCAGGCGCCGGGATACATATTGGCATACGTCTTAAAAGCGGTATATTCGTCAGGGAAGCTCATGATCCAGCTGTGGGCGTGTGTTCCCTTGACAGGTACATCAAAAAGCTGTCCGGCCAAAACATTGCTGGTTCCCACACAACCGCCGATCATGGCCGCTCTGGCGCCGTATGTGCCTGCATCGGGGCCCTGTGCACGTCTTAAGCCGAATTCCATAATGCCGTCGCCCTTGGCTGCATAGCAGACTCTGGCAGCCTTGGTGGCAATCAGACTCTGATGATTGATAATATTTAAGATGGCAGTCTCCACCAGCTGAGCTTCCATGATGGGTGCGATGATCTTGATCATGGGCTCTCTGGGGAACATGACGGTTCCCTCCGGGATTGCATAGACATCGCCGGAAAACTTAAAATCCTTCAGATAATCCAGGAAATCCTGCTGGAAGATGCCGAGGGAAGCGAGATAGTCGATATCTTCCTTATCGAAGTGAAGCTCCTTGATATATTGAATCACCTGCTCCAAACCTGCGCAGATGGCATAGCCGCCACCACAGGGATTGGAACGGTAAAAGGCGTCAAAGATAACGGTTTCGTTGCGGTCCTTATTTTTAAAATAGCCCTGCATCATGGTAAGCTCATAGAGATCTGTAAGCAGGGTAAGATTTTGTCGGTCCATGTTTCCTCCTATTCCACTTTCGCGCGAAAGTGCAGCGATATTACTGATAATAATGACAGCCGGATGTGACAAGACAGCTGTAATTACAAGTATCATAAGTCAAAGCGGTCGGTAAGTCAAGTGATTTTCTGATTACAATCTTACGCTAAGTATAATCCATATTCCTGGGAATGTCCAATGTTTTGGCTGAAATTTGCTGCTAACTCTTGACAAGAAGCATAAAACCGCTTAAAATTGATACGATAAAAATACTTAAAAGCTATGACGAAGACAGTAGCCGCTTTTTGAACGTTCAGCGAGCCGGTGTGGGTGTGAGACCGGTACCAGTAGAATCGCAGGTGAAGATCACTTCTGAGCTGCCCGGGCCAACGCGAAGAGAAGCCAGTAGTCCCGGCCGGTATTCCCCCGTTAAAGGAAGCCATATCGTCCCCAAGGGGACTGTATGTTGTAACAGGTGGTATAAACGAGAACATAAGCCTCGTCCTTTTACAGGACGGGGCATTTTTATACAATACGATATAACCTTATTGTATAAAACGTACCGCCGGGATCGCACTGTGACGGACCTGCGAAAGAGAAGAACAGAGGAAGAGTAAGCTGCATCGTCAGCAGAGAGTTTGGAAAGGAGTACGAAATGTACCAGAAAGTATCTACGAACCTCAATTTTGTTGAGAGAGAGAAAAGTGTTGAGAAGTTTTGGAGAGACAATGATATTTTCCGTAAGAGTATGGACAGCCGCAAGGAAGGCGAGACCTATACTTTTTACGACGGACCGCCTACCGCTAACGGTAAGCCCCATATCGGTCACGTGGAGACCCGTACGATCAAGGATATGATCCCCAGATACCGTACCATGAAGGGCTATATGGTTCCCAGAAAGGCCGGATGGGATACCCATGGTCTGCCGGTAGAACTGGAAGTGGAGAAACTGCTTGGTCTGGACGGCAAGGAACAGATCGAGGAATACGGTTTGGATCCATTTATTGACAAATGTAAGGAAAGCGTATGGAAGTATAAGGGCATGTGGGAGGATTTCTCCAACACCGTAGGCTTCTGGGCGGACATGGATGATCCTTACGTTACTTATGACGACAATTTTATCGAATCCGAGTGGTGGGCGCTGAAGACCATCTGGGACAAGGGACTTCTGTACAAGGGCTTTAAGATTGTTCCTTACTGCCCTCGCTGCGGTACCCCTCTGTCCAGCCATGAGGTGGCACAGGGTTATAAAGATGTAAAGGAACGCTCCGCTGTGGCACGCTTCAAGGTGGCAGGTGAGGACGCTTATATTCTGGCATGGACCACCACACCCTGGACCTTGCCTTCCAACGTGGCACTTTGTGTAAACCCTAATGAGACTTATGCAAAGGTTAAGGCTGCAGACGGATATACTTATTATATGGCAGAAGCCTTGCTTGATACCGTGCTCGGCAGGCTGGCTGACAAAGAAAATAACGTACCCGCTTACGAGGTGCTTGAGACATGCACCGGTAAGGATTTGGAGTACAAGGAATATGAGCCGTTGTTCCCCTGGGCAAACGAGACCTGCGAGAAGCAGCACAAAAAGGCTTTCTATGTAACCTGCGATACTTACGTTACCCTGACAGACGGTACCGGCGTGGTACACATTGCCCCCGCTTTCGGTGAAGACGATGCCAATGTTGGGCGTAAATATGATCTGCCCTTTGTACAGTTCGTGGACGGCAAGGGTGAGATGACCAAGGAAACCGACTATGCAGGCGTTTTCTGTAAGAAGGCTGATCCCATGGTGCTGACAGATCTGGAAAAGAAGGGTCTTTTGTATGATGCACCCAAGTTCGAGCACAGCTATCCTCACTGCTGGAGATGCGATACTCCCTTGATTTACTATGCTCGTGAGAGCTGGTTTATCAGGATGACGGCCGTAAAGGAAGACCTGATCCGTAACAACAATACCATCAACTGGATTCCTGAATCTATCGGTAAGGGTCGCTTCGGTGACTGGCTGGAGAATATTCAGGACTGGGGTATTTCCCGTAACCGTTACTGGGGTACACCCCTCAATATCTGGGAGTGCCAGTGCGGCCATATGCATTCCATTGGCAGCCGTGAAGAACTGTATGAGATGAGCGGTAACGAAGCAGCCAAGACTGTGGAATTCCACCGCCCTTACATCGATGAGATCACCATCACCTGCCCCGAGTGCGGTAAGCAGATGAAGCGTGTTCCCGAGGTGATTGACTGTTGGTTTGACTCCGGCGCAATGCCTTTTGCACAGCACCATTATCCGTTTGAGAATAAAGATCTGTTCGAGGCGCAGTTCCCCGCACAGTTTATCTCCGAGGCAGTGGACCAGACCCGCGGATGGTTCTATTCCCTGCTGGCAGAATCTACCCTGCTCTTTAATAAGGCTCCCTATGAGAACGTAATTGTTCTTGGGCATGTGCAGGACGAGAACGGCCAGAAGATGAGTAAGAGTAAGGGCAATGCAGTAGATCCTTTTGACGCTCTGGAGACTTTCGGCGCCGATGCCATCAGATGGTACTTCTACACCAGCTCTGCACCCTGGCTGCCCAAGCGTTTCTCCGGCAAGGCCGTAACAGAGGGACAGCGCAAATTCATGGGTACCCTCTGGAACACCTATGCATTTTTCGTGCTGTATGCGAATATTGATGATTTTGACGCAACCAAGTACACACTGGAGTATGATAAGCTCCCTGTTATGGATAAGTGGCTGCTCTCCAAGCTGAACACCGTAGTGGGTGAGGTGGATTCCAATCTGGAGAAATACCGCATCCCCGAAGCTGCCAAGGCACTGCAGGATTTTGTGGATGAAATGAGTAACTGGTATGTAAGACGCAGCCGTGAACGTTTCTGGGCAAAAGGCATGGAGCAGGATAAGATCAATGCTTACATGACCCTGTACACCGCACTGGTGACCATCAGTAAGGCCGCAGCTCCCATGATCCCGTTCATGACTGAGGATATCTATCAGAATCTTGTGAGAAGCATCGATGCTTCCGCGCCGGAAAGTATCCATTTGTGCGATTTCCCCGCTGTGGATGAGACCATGATCGACCGTGATCTGGAGGAAGCCATGGAAGATGTTCTGGAGGCAGTGGTAATGGGCCGTGCCTGCCGTAACAACGCAAGCATCAAGAACCGTCAGCCCATCAGCAGAATGTACATCAAGGCAGATTTCGCCCTGGATACCTTCTATCAGGATATCATCAAGGATGAGCTGAATGTGAAGGAAGTTGTCTTTACGGACGATGTGAGAGACTTTACCTCTTACACCTTCAAGCCTCAGCTGCGCACAGTAGGTCCCAAGTACGGCAAACAGTTGGGCGGCATCCAGAAGACCCTTGCTTCTCTGGACGGCAATGCAGCTATGGATGACCTGAACAACAACGGCAAGCTGGTATTTGAAGTGAACGGTGTGACCGTTGAATTGACCAAGGATGACCTGCTCATCGATATGGCCCAGAAGGAAGGCTATGTGTCCGAAGAGAACAACAAGATGACCGTTGTTTTGGATACCAACCTGACGGAGGAACTGATCGAGGAAGGCTTTGTATATGAGATCATCAGCAAGATTCAGACCATGCGTAAGGATGCTGACTTTGAAGTGATGGATCATATCAGAGTATCCTTAAGCGGTAATGAGAAACTGGCAGCCATTGTATCCCGCAACCGTGAGGCCATCGCAGGCAAAGTACTTGCGGACGAGATGCTCACAGATGCTGAGCTCTCCGTATCCAAATCATGGAACGTAAATGGCGAGGAAGTTACTATTTCCGTAGAGAAAAAATAAAATTGAACACAGTAATAGAACGGAAAGAAGGAGGATTTGGTTTGACTATGATTTCTACAAAACCAACATCATCTGCAAAAGAGAAATTTAAATTTGACAAAGAGCTGTTTAAACGCAGTGTGAATTACAATGTAAAGACACTTTACCGTAAGACTTTGGAGGAGGCAACTCCCCAGCAAATTTTCCAGGCGGTTTCCTATGCCATCAAAGATCAGATTGTTGATAATTGGATGGAGACTCAGAAGGCCTACGACAAAGAAGATTCCAAGGTGGTTTATTATATGTCCATGGAATTTTTGATGGGCCGCGCTCTGGGCAACAATATGATCAATCTGCAGGCTTATGACCAGATAAAAGAGGCGCTCACCGAGATGGGACTTGATCTGAACGCAGTTGAGGACCAGGAACCGGATGCGGCACTGGGTAACGGTGGTCTGGGACGTCTGGCAGCTTGTTTCCTGGACTCACTGGCCACTTTGGGATATCCTGCCTACGGCTGCGGTATCCGCTATCGTTACGGTATGTTCAAGCAGCAGATCAGGGACGGTTACCAGGTGGAAGTGCCTGACAACTGGCTGGCTGACGGAAATCCTTTCGAACTCAGACGGCCTGAGTATGCCAAAACGGTAAAATTTGGCGGCTATGTAACTGTGCGTCATGAAAATGGCCGCAATTTCTTCAGTCAGGAGGGATATCAGTCTGTCAATGCGATTCCCTTTGATCTTCCCATTGTGGGCTATGGCAACGGAATCGTAAATACGCTGCGTATCTGGGATGCGGAAGCCGTTGAGTGCTTCTCCCTGGATTCCTTTGACAAAGGCGATTATCAGAAGGCAGTAGAGCAGCAGAATCTTGCCAAGAATATTGTGGAAGTACTGTATCCCAATGACAATCACTACGCCGGCAAAGAACTGCGCTTAAAGCAGCAGTATTTCTTCATTTCCGCCTCTGTACAGGAAGCAGTTGCCAAATACATGAGAAGACATGACGATATCCGCAAGTTCCACGAGAAGGTTACCTTCCAGCTGAATGATACCCATCCCACGGTGGCAATTCCCGAGTTGATGCGTATCCTGATTGATGAATATGATCTGTCCTGGGAGGAGGCGTGGGATATCACCACCAAGACCTGTGCCTATACCAACCACACTATCATGGCAGAGGCACTGGAGAAGTGGCCTATTGAGCTGTTTTCCAGACTGCTCCCCAGAATCTATCAAATCGTGGAGGAGATCAATCGTCGTTTCCTTCTTGAGATTCAGAATAAATATGCGGGCAATCCTGAAGTCAATGTGCAGGAGAAGATTCGCAAGATGGCGATCATCTACGACGGACAGGTGAAAATGGCCCACATGGCTATCGTGGCCGGATATTCCGTAAACGGTGTGGCAAGATTGCACACTGAGATCCTGAAGAAGCAGGAGCTGAAGGACTTCTATGAGATGTTCCCGGAGCGTTTTAACAATAAGACCAACGGTATCACCCAGAGACGTTTCCTGCTTCACGGCAATCCTTTGCTGGCCAAGTGGGTTACTGACCACGTGGGAGATGAGTGGATCACCGATCTGCCCCAGATCGGCAGGCTGAAAATCTATGCAGATGATGCCAAAGCGCAGCAGGAGTTCATGAATATCAAGTATCAGAACAAGGTTCGTCTGGCCAAATATATTCTGGAGCATAACGGTGTGGAAGTAGATCCCAGATCTATCTTTGACGTACAGGTCAAGAGACTGCACGAGTACAAGAGACAGCTTCTTAACATTCTGCATGTCATGTATCTGTACAGCGAATTGAAAGAGCATCCGGAGATGGATTTCTATCCCAGAACCTTTATTTTCGGTGCAAAGGCGGCAGCAGGCTATCGTAATGCCAAGCTGACTATCAAGCTGATCAACTCTGTTGCGGACGTGATCAACAACGATTCTTCCATCGGCGGTAAGATAAAAGTAGTATTTATTGAGAACTATAATGTTTCCAACGCAGAGATCATTTTTGCGGCGGCAGATGTGTCTGAGCAGATCTCTACTGCAAGTAAGGAAGCTTCCGGTACCGGCAACATGAAGTTTATGTTAAACGGTGCTTTGACGCTGGGTACCATGGACGGTGCCAACGTGGAGATTGTAGAGGAAGTGGGCGAGGAGCATGCGTTTATCTTCGGACTGAGCTCTGACGAGGTCATCCGTTATGAGAATTACGGCGGTTATGATCCCATGGAGATTTTCAACAACGATCAGGATATCCGCAAAGTTTTGATGCAGCTGATCAACGGCACGTACTCCCATACCGAGCTGTTCAGACCTCTGTATAATTCGCTTCTGAATACCCAAAGTACCAGCAAGGCAGACACCTACTTTATCCTCAAAGACTTCAAGGCCTATGCAGAAGCCCAGAGAAAAGTAGAGCAGGCGTACAGAGATGAGGCCGGCTGGGCAAGAAGCGCCATCCTGAATGTGGCAAGCTGCGGCAAGTTTACCTCTGACAGAACCATTCAGCAGTACGTAGACGAGATCTGGCATCTGGATAAGGTTGTTTTATAATGATTGATCAGTTGAAAAAATGTATGATATTATTTCTGGCGGCGGTTGTTGGTGCGTGTTGCCTCGGCGGCTGTACCGACACACCGGAACCCGGGAATATTCTGACGGAAGAGATCGTTCTTCCGGGGGTTAAGGGAGAATATGACTTCCTTTTTCTGACAGATACTCATGTGGTGGCAGAGTCGGAAACAGATACGGCGCAGGAAAAAGAGAGTGCCCGGGAGAGAGCTCCTCAATTTGTGGATGAGAAAGGCGTTTCGTCCAAGGAGCAGTTTCCCGTCTGGATCGATCATGCCAACGAAGCAAAATATGATGCGGTGCTTTTTGGCGGCGACATCATCGATTCCCCGGCGTCGGGAAACATAGAGTTTTTGGAAAAACAGACAGAACGGCTGAAAATGCCCTATCTGTACACTCCCGGCAACCACGACTGGACCCAGCCCTGGGAGTATATGACTTTGACTGCCGAGGAAGAATATCTTAAAAGACTGTCACCGTATATGAATGGCAGTCCTCATATTCAGTCGCTTGACGTGGGCGAGCTTCGGCTGATCGCGGTGGATAACAGTAGCAATCAGGTTCATCCGACAGTGATTGAGGAATATGAGAAGATGCTGCAGACGGAGAAAAAGGTTATCGTACTTTTACATGTGCCTTTGCTGACCCAATCGGTATTGGGACATGCAAAAGAAGTCTGGAGCACACCGGTAGTTTTGGGCGCAGGTAATTACGGCGGTATTTATCCCGATGAACACTCGGAGAGGTTCGTGGAGATGACCACGGCGGCCGACAGTCCGGTAGAGCTGGTGCTGGCGGGACATGTACATTTTTATGACAAGGATTATATTGAAGGCGAGAAAAGGGTGCTGCAGATCGTAGGACCTGCCGGGTTTGAGGGAAGCGGGATCCACCTGCATCTTACATCCGGAGAACAGTAACAGCACAAAAGGAGAAAGCTATGATACAGTTATTAAAAGGCGGAGCTTACCTGATAAACGGTGTGGAGATCATTGAAGACAGTCAGGAAGCAGCTGCAGCCATTGCGGCGAAAACAGGAAAAAGTGTAACGAAGGCGGAAGCGGCAGAGAATACCATTGCTTATGGGATTCTCAAGTCCCACAATACTTCCGGCAGCATGGAGAAGCTGAAGATCAGATTTGACAAGCTGACCAGCCATGATATTACCTTTGTAGGTATCATTCAGACGGCCAGAGCATCAGGACTTACCAAGTTCCCCATGCCCTACGTGCTGACCAACTGTCACAACTCTCTTTGTGCAGTGGGCGGAACCATCAACGAGGATGACCACATGTTTGGTCTGTCCTGCGCCAAAAAGTACGGCGGTGTGTATGTGCCCCCTCATCAGGCAGTTATCCATCAGTTTGCCAGAGAAATGCTGGCAGGCGGCGGCAAGATGATTCTGGGAAGTGACTCCCACACCCGTTATGGTGCCCTGGGTACCATGGCAGTGGGCGAGGGTGGTCCTGAGCTGGTTAAACAGCTTCTGAATCAGACTTATGATATCAATATGCCCGGTGTAGTGGGTGTTTATCTGACCGGCGAACCGGTGAAGGGCGTAGGTCCTCAGGACGTGGCTCTTGCCATCATCGGAGCCGTATTTAAGAATGGTTTTGTGAAAAATAAAGTAATGGAATTCGTGGGTCCCGGCGTCTCCTCCCTCAGCGCAGACTTCCGTATCGGTGTGGACGTTATGACCACAGAGACCACCTGTCTTTCCTCCATCTGGAGAACCGATGCTGAGATTGAAGAGTTTTACGAGATCCATGGAAGAAAAGAAGAGTATGCTAAGTTAAATCCCGGTGAGGTGGCATACTACGACAATATGCTGACCGTAGATCTGTCAAAAGTGAGACCTATGATCGCTATGCCGTTCCACCCCAGCAATACGTACACCATCGAAGAGCTGAATGCCAACCTCATGGATATTCTGGATGAGACCGAGAAGCGCGCACTGGTAAGTCTGGACGGTGCTGTGGATTATCAGCTGAAGAACAAAGTGGTAAACGGCAAGTTCATGGTGGACCAGGGTATCATCGCAGGCTGCGCCGGCGGTGGATTTGAGAATATCTGTGCGGCAGCAGACATCCTGAAGGGTCAGTATATCGGCTCCGATGGATTTACCTTAAGCGTATATCCCGCTTCCATGCCTGTATATATGGAACTGATCAGAAACGGCTGTGCAGCTACGATCTTAGAGACCGGTGCAGTGATGAAGACTGCTTTCTGCGGTCCCTGCTTCGGTGCGGGTGACACTCCTGCCAACAATGCTTTCAGTATCCGTCACTCCACCAGAAACTTCCCCAACCGTGAGGGAAGCAAGCTGCAGAACGGTCAGATTTCTTCCGTGGCGCTTATGGATGCCCGCTCTATTGCGGCTACCGCAGCCAACAAGGGTGTGCTCACACCGGCAACTGATTTTGACGGCGAATTCGGCAAATATAAATATCACTTTGACAGTAAGATTTACGCAAACCGCGTATTTGATTCCAAGGGCGTGGCTGATCCCAATGCAGAGATCCAGTTAGGACCCAACATCAAGGACTGGCCGGCTATGTGCGCACTTCCTGAGAATCTGGTACTGCGCGTGGTCAGTGAGATTCACGACCCCGTGACCACCACCGACGAATTGATTCCCTCCGGTGAGACATCTTCCTACCGCTCCAATCCTCTAGGACTGGCAGAGTTTGCTTTGAGCCGCAAGGATCCCGCATATGTGGGACGCGCAAAGCAGGTTCGCGCAGCACAGGAAGCTGTGATGGAGGAGAAGTGCCCCATCGAGGCATGCCCTGAGCTGGAGTTAAAGAAGGTATGTGACACCATACATACCATGTTCCCTGAGATGGGCAAGGGCAACGTGGGCTTCGGTTCCACTATCTTTGCCGTAAAACCCGGTGACGGTTCTGCCCGTGAGCAGGCTGCTTCCTGCCAGAAAGTACTGGGCGGCTGGGCGAACATCGCAAATGAGTACGCCACCAAGCGTTACCGCTCCAACCTGATCAACTGGGGTATGCTGCCCTTCCTCATCGAAGAAGGCGATCTGCCCTTCAAAAACCTGGATTATCTCTACATCCCCGGCATCAAGAAGGCTGTGGAGGAAAAAACAGAGGTGATTAAGGCATATGTGGTAGGCGACGGCACCATGAAAGAGTTTGACCTTCGTCTCGGTGA
>JAZNMF010000064.1:0-8885 GCA_045579545.1 Acetatifactor sp.
AGTATACCACGCCGGAAGGATTGTTGGGCGTATTGATCAGAACCGCCATGGTCTTCTCGGACAACATCTCCTCAAAAGCCTCAAAATTAATCTGGAAGGTGGATGTCTCGGGAGGAACCACTTTGAGAATGGCACCGGTCAAATCCACATAAGGATGATACTCCGGAAAAAAGGGCGCAAAGGTCAATATTTCATCGCCCGGCTCCGTTACCAGACGAAAGGCATGGGCAAGCGCTCCCGCTGCGCCGGAAGCCATAAAAATATGTTCTGCCTCGTAAGGAATACCAAAACGCTGCTTCAGGGATGCCGCAATGGCCTCCTTCACGGAAGGGATCCCCAGACTGGGGCTGTAGCCGTGCAGCTCCTGTGTGCTCCTTGTAGTCAGCATATGTAACATGGTGTCCGTAAATTCCTGCGGAACCGGAACAGAAGGATTTCCAAGGCTGAAATCAAACACATTCTCATAGCCGATCTCGGCACCTCTCGCCGTTGCAAACTCAGACAACTGACGGATCACGGATTTCCCTGATAACATATCTTTATACTTCTGTACGATCATTTCTTATCCTCGCTTCCTATTGTATTCTGAAATGAGAGCTTTCCTACTTCCTCATTTATAATCTCTGACAATAATAAAGTCATATTTCATTTTAACATAAATTCAGATGTTTACAACTAAAAAATCTATTAAGCAGGCTCTTTTTATTGACATTTTTTTGCTAAGTGCTTTATAATGATCCTAATTGCTGATGCTCTATCCGTCAGCCTCTTTTACAAAAGACAAAGCCGTGTGGGCTGAATGATCGCAGCCCACGCGGACAAATGATCATAGGTGAAAACCTTTTACGGTTTTACCGTTCCTTTCGTAAAACCAATCCCGGCGTATCGCCAATTTTTTCGCTTTGATGACAACTGAATAGAAACGAACGCCCGGCAGGAAGGCAACAGACTGCACTATATTTCGAATTGTTTTGTTTGAATTATTGCTTGCGCTGACATCTGAATTTTGCTATAATCATCACAAAGAAGATCTTAAAATTGATCTGTTCTGAGTTTCAGTTATCGCCTTTGTCTTTGTCAAATCTCTTCCACAATTTGCCTGTCCGCAAGCTGCGCGTTCACATGCACACATGGAACAGGAGGAAATGAGACTGAAGATGCCAGACAACACTTTTAAAGATGCTTCTTTCCATCCCACACCCGGAGCACGGCTCCGCTCCCGGGATGACAGAGTGACAGAGGCAAGAACCTTTAATTTACTCAGCAATGTATTTATGTCCGTTGCATTAAATGACATACCTGCGTGCCAGCATGTCCTGAGGATCCTGACTCAAAAGCAGGATCTTGTGGTCAAGGAGGTTCGCACACAATACCGGATTTCCAAGCTTACATCCCATGATGCCATTCTGGATATCCTGGCAGAAGATGAAACAAATCGCCTATACAATCTGGAAATCCATCGTTCTGACACGATCGATCATGCCAGACGCACCAGATTCTACGGCTCTATGGTGGACAGCGAATTCCTGCAAAAAGGCAAGGATTATGACGAGATGCCGGACGTTCACGTTATTTACATCAGCGAAACAGACCTATGGCATGCGGGACAGGCCGTTTACACTGTCCGAAAATGCCTGAACCAATCCGGAATTCCCTATTGCGATGGCTTTCATATCACATATGTCAATGCGGCCATTAACGACAACACGGAGATTGCCGGACTGATGCACTACTTTAAAACTGCAGATCCCGATGATATGAGTCAGGGGGATCTGTCCAAAAGAGTTCGATATTTAAAATGTGAAGAAGGAGGATATGATATCATGTGCCAGATTACAGATAAATTTGTTGAAGAAGGAAGACAGGAACAGGCAAGGGCTACCTCTATCAATCTTGCCAGGATGAACCTTCCCGTAGAACAGATCGCAGAGGCGGTACAGGTCAGCGTGTCCGTCGTCAAACAATGGCTGGCGCCGGAGAGAGTATAGTACATTAACACAGCCTGTGACACCAGTGTCATTTGATTGGGCGCAACAAAACACCTACGGATCAAAATGATACCGGCAGGATATGGTTCGTATAAAAAGCCCTTGAAAAACGTCGGCGCTTAGCGAAAGAGGAACCATGGGTTCCATCTTGAGCTTAGCGTCCGCTACGCTTTTTCACGGAGCGAGAGCGTGCTGCTATACGAACCATATCCTGCCGGTATCATTTTTGATCCGTGGGCATTTTGCTGCGCCCAATCAAATGACATTGGTGCCACAGGCTAAACTTTTATTCCTCGTCCTCTGCCCACGCAAGCGCGCACCTTACGGCCCGCTTCCAGCCCTTCAGCAGGGACTTTCTCTTCTCCTCGTCCATTGCCGGCTCAAACACATGCCCGATCTGCCAGTTCTCCCGGATTTCTTCCCTGCTCTTCCAATAACCGGTGGCAAGGCCTGCCAGATAGGCTGCTCCCAGCGCTGTCGTCTCGATACAACGGGGCTTGAGCACCTTTGCCTCAATGATATCCGACTGGAACTGCATGAGAAAATCGTTGGCGCTTGCGCCGCCGTCCACTTTCAACTCTTTTAATGTAGTGCCGCAGTCCCACTCCATGGCCCTGAGCACATCGGCGGTCTGGTAAGCAATCGACTCCAGTGTGGCACGGATAAAGTGCTCCTTGGTGGTTCCTCTGGTAATCCCCACCACGGTACCTCTTGCATACTGGTTCCAATAAGGAGCTCCCATGCCGGTAAATGCCGGTACAATATACATGCCCGCGGTATCCTCCACGGTTTCCGCATATTCCTGGGACTGGGGCGCCGACTTGATCATACGCATGCTGTCCCGAAGCCACTGAAGGGAAGCCCCTGCCACAAACACACTGCCCTCCAGTGCATACTCTACCTGATTTCCCACACTGGCCGCGATGGTAGTCAGAAGTCCTGTCTTGGAGGTGACGGCGTGATGCCCTGTATTCATCAATAGAAAACATCCCGTTCCATAAGTATTCTTGGCCTCTCCCTCTTCAAAACAACACTGGCCGAACAAAGCGGCCTGCTGGTCACCGGCCACTCCCGCAATGGGAATTGCTTTGCCAAAGATCAAAGGATCTGTGTTTCCGAAAATACAGCTGGAGGGCTTCACCTCCGGCAGCATGGAAGCCGGGATCCCGAAACGGCTCAATATTTCCTCATCCCAGCACAGACTGTGGATGTCAAACAGCATGGTGCGGGAAGCATTGGTATAATCAGTCACATGCGCTGCACCCTTGGTCAGGTTCCAGATCAGCCAGGTATCCACTGTTCCGAAGACCAGTTCTCCCCGTTTCGCCTTCTCTTTCGCCCCTGGGACATGTTCCAGAATCCACGCGATTTTGGACGCGCTGAAATAAGCATCCGGCACCAGTCCGGTCTTCTCCCGGATCACCTTGTCGAAACCGTCCTCCTTTAACGCATCTATCATATCGGAAGTGCGGCGGCACTGCCACACGATGGCATTGTAAACCGGCTCACCCGTATATCGGTCCCAACAGATCGTGGTCTCTCTCTGATTGGTGATACCGATGCCGCACAGGTCTTCCGCATCAATGCCCAAGAGTGCCATGCTCTCCGTGGCCACTGCAAGCTGTGAGGACCAAATCTCCTTGGGATTGTGCTCCACCCAGCCCGGCTTGGGATAAATCTGTGAAAATTCCTTCTGTGCTATGGAGCAGATATTGCCCTGCCTGTCAAAGATTATGCACCGGGAGCTGGTAGTTCCCTGATCCAACGCCATTACATATTTCTGCATGCTTCCTTCTCCTGTTCGTTGTATCTTTTTTTCATCATATCACACCCACCTGCAATTCACAACCTTCTAAGGCAAAAACGGTTCGTTGGGAGGTATGCCTCCGCCACTGTTTTCTTTCATGACCTCCTCATACCTCCCAATGAACCGATTGTACGTTTCAAACATGCTTTTCCCGACTGTACGTTAACCGCCCCTAACGTTCAAATTTTATAATTTTTTCATGATTCAGGGCGGGTATCGTGCTTCTGTTGGGATTGCGCGGCCCTGAAAAACATAGTAAAATGATAATACCATTTATTTCATGGAAAGATATATACAAGAAGGGAGTATTTTATATGAACAGAGATTTTTTTAGCAGTAACAAGCTGGAAAAGATTCTGATGATCGCTGCCATCGCAGTTGCGGCGCTGGTCATCATTTTTGGTTCCAGCTATCAGGTAAAGGAGCAGGAACAGGCAGTGCTGATCACCTTTGGTAACGCGAAAGCTGTCACCGAGCCGGGTCTTCATTTCAAGGTTCCCCTGATCCAGAAGGTGCGCAAGGTAAACACCACCATTCAGGGCTTCAGCATCGGTTACAGCATGGACGGCACACCGGTGGACGCCACAGAGTCCCTGATGATCACCTCCGACTATAACTTCGTAAATGTGGACTTTTTCGTGGAGTACCGATTCGCCGATCCCGTAAAAACCCTCTATGCCTCCGAAGATCCTGTTGGCATTTTAAGAAATATCTGCCAGAGCTGTATCCGTACCGTGATCGGCAGCTACCCCGTGGATGAGGTTCTGACCACCGGCAAGAATGAGATTCAGTCCGCGATCAAGACTATGGTCATGGAACGATTGGAGAAACAGGATCTCGGCGTACAGCTGGTCAATATCACCATACAGGACTCCGAGCCCCCTACCACGGAGGTTATGGAAGCCTTCAAGGCAGTAGAAACCGCCAAGCAGGGTAAGGAAACCGCCCTGAACAACGCCAACAAATACCGGAACCAGCAGATTCCCGAGGCCCAGGCGAAGGCTGACGGTATCATCAAAGATGCAGAAGCCCAGAAAACCGAGCGTGTCAACGAAGCAACTGCCCAGGTGGCCCGCTTCAATGCAATGTATGAAGAGTATATTAAGAATCCCAATATGACCAGACAGCGTATGTTTTATGAGGCAATGGAGGACGTGCTTCCTGAACTGAAGGTAATCATCGAAAGTCCCAGCGGACAGATGCAGACCTTTTACCCGGTGGAATCCTTTGTGACCATCGGTGAGAACTCCGGAAACACCTCCGGTTCTGGCAACTAGAGATATCCTCAACCTATATATAAGGAGAATAGACATGAAAATAGTAAAAAGAACTTTATTGATCGTTGTGGCTGTTCTGGTGCTGATCCTGGTTCCCTCCTGCATCGTAGTCACCAACGAAAATGAATATAGCCTGATCCGCCAGTTTGGCCGAGTTGACCATGTGGTAACAGAAGCAGGCGTCAGCTTCAAGCTTCCTTTTATTCAGACGGTAGATAAACTGCCTCAGCAGACACAGCTTTACGACCTGTATCCCTCCGATGTTATCACCAGCGACAAGAAGACTATGATCTGCGACAGCTACATCCTTTGGAAGATTACAGACCCTCTGAAATTTTCCCAGACCTTAGGCTTCTCCATCCCTAATGCCGAAAGCCGCCTGGACACCATCGTTTACAACTCAACCAAAAACATCATAAGCAGTATTTCCCAGGACGACGTGATTTCCGGTAGAAACGGCGAGCTTTCCGCAGCTATCATTGCCAACATAGGCGATTCTCTGGACCAGTACGGTATCGAACTTCTCAGCTTTGAAACTAAGCAGCTGGATCTTCCCAGCGACAACAAGGCTGCTGTTTATGAGCGTATGATCTCCGAGCGTGCCAACATTGCCGCCACCTACACCGCAGAGGGCAGCTCCGAGGCACAGATCATCAAAAACACCACCGATAAGGAAGTAACCATCATGCTTTCCGAATCGGAAAAACAGGCCGAAATCCTGATCGCAGAGGGCGAGGCAGAGTACATGCGCATCCTTTCCGAGGCATATGCGGATCCCTCCAGACAGGAGTTTTACTCCTTCGTGAGAAGCCTGGATGCCCTGAAACTTTCCATGCAGGGAGAAAACAAAACCGTCATTTTATCTCCCGACTCACCCATAGCCCAGATCTTCTACGGCAAGTAAAGAAACCACCGGTACCGAGTTTCTTGACATTCCTGCTTTTTGGAAATATAATGAATTTATCTGTATTAAGCTTTACATTTTAAACATAATCAAAGCGAGGAAAACGACATGTTAGCTATCATCAATGCAGAATTAGTTTTGAAGGATCATTATATGCCGGATGCGTATATTCTGGCAAAGGATGGCAAAATTGCCGATTTTGGTCTGATGAAGAAAGTGCCTGATTTAACAGGTTACGAAGTGATCGACGCGAAAGGTGCCTATGTGGGCCCCGGTCTCATTGACATGCACGTTCATGCAGGCGGCGGCCGTTGGTTTTTTGAAGATCCTGTTTACGCAGGTACCCATATGTTAAAACACGGTTCCACCACCGTATGCCCTACTTTATATTTTGATCAGAAGGCGGACGCATTGATGGAGCAGATGGACTTTGTCAGAAATGGAATGGCCTCTCTGCCTCACTCCAATTTCGGCGGCTTTTATATGGAAGCGCCTTACATGAATCCCAAATTCGGCGCTAACCGCGAGAACAATCCCTGGACCGGTCCTATCTGCAGAGACGAATATATGCCTCTCGTGGAAAAGGGCGGCAAGGACGTGCGCGTATGGGTAACCGCACCTGAGAGAGAAGGAATCCTTGAGTTCGTACAGGATGCCAGGAAAGTGAACCCAACTGTCCGTTTTGCTGTAGGTCACAGTGAGGCAACTCCCCAGCAGATCGAAGAGCTGATGCCCTACGGCCTGTGCATCGGAACTCATCACACCAATGCCACCGGCACACTGGAGATTTACCCCGAATGCCGCGGAATCTGTGTTGACGAGGCAGTTAATTACAACAACGACATTTTTGCAGAGATCATCAGCGACACCGTAGGAATCCATGTAAATCCCTACAACCAGCGCCTGATCCGCAAGATCAAAGGAGACAATCGCATTGTTCTGATCTCAGATGCCTGCGTATTTGAAGGTCCGATTCCTGACGGTGACTTGTATGACGGCGCGATTGATATTCTCTTTGATTTCTCCGGAGAGATCGCCGGCTCTAAGCTGACACTGGACCAGGCCTGCCGCAACTTTATGAAGCACACCGGTGCCTCCCTTGTGGACCTCTTCAAGTTTGCTTCAGCCAACCCTGCAAAAGCACTGGGACTGACAGACCGCGGTGAGATCAGAAAGGGTCTGAAAGCCGATCTGATTATCGTTGACCACAAAATGAACGTTCAGAAGGTTATTGTGGACGGCGAACTGGCAGTTGAAAATTAATTTGAAACATATCATAAACGGATAAGAAGAATTCCCGGTACCGATAACAGAAGCGGCATCGGGAATTCTTCCATACAGTAATAATATATCGAAAGGAAAAGGAATTCTTATGAATAAGAGTGTATTCCCGTTAATATTGGTTACCGTTCTTTTTGCGGCAGGATGCGGAAATAAAGAAGATATTTCACCGCAGATCCCTCCCATAACAATAGAGACAACGTCAGAAGTTCAGGCCGTGCAGAGTGATTCTTCGGACCGTGATTCCCGAGATCTGTTAAAAGACTACATGGCCTCCGTCAGGGAACAGTCTGATGCCATTAAGGTATCTTTGGGAAACGATGAATTGACACAAGCCGATATGAACGAGAAATCACAGGCCCTGTACACCCTTTGGGATGATGCGCTGAATAATTTGTGGAGTGAAATAAAAAGCAACCTTCCTGAAAAAGAATTTGAAAAATTGCTGAATGAGCAGCGCTCCTGGATTACAGAAAAAGAAAAGGCGGTAAAAGAAGCCGGCAAAGAATTTGAGGGTGGCTCAATTTACCCCATGATCGTAAACGGGGAGGCTGCAAAGATCACAGAAGAACGTGTTTACGAGTTATACGCACTTTTGCTGACACTCTAAAACACCTTTGAATACACGGGTCCCTTTCTCAGACAGAATATAACGGCCCTCAAATCCCAGCTTTTCTGCCAGCTTTAAAGACGCCGTGTTATCAGCATCTATTGTCACCTGTACAGCAGAAAATCCAAGCTCTTGCCTGGCAAAGGAAAGAACCGCCTCACAGACCTCTTTAGCAATTCCTTTTCCCTGCCAGGGAAGAGCGATCATATAGCCAAGTACCGGCATGTCGCTGCCGCCTCTCTCATCAGATTCAACCGGCTGTTCGAAGCCCACTCTGCCGATGACCTCACCCGTTTCCTTACACAGCACCGTCCATACCCCATATCCAAAGAATTCATAGATCTTTTCTATATATTCCTTCACATACTGCCGCTCACTGTCCGGCTCCCCACAAAAAGGGTCCGTGTATCTGGTAATCTCCGGCTCCCGATAAATCCTGATAAATTCATCCACATCTTCCACAGTGGTCTCCCGGATGATGCATCTTTCTGTCTCGGCAATTTCCCATGGAATCCCCGCAAACCTTCTGTAAATGTTATCGTAAAATCTGACCTCTGCCTCCGCCGGATCCTCTATAGCGTACCGGATATTTGCAAAAAAACAGTTTCTGTTTCCTTCATGCAGCCAGGCCATCACCGCAAGCTTGCTCTTCGACAACCTCTCTGCCACATCCGCACAATCCGTCAGCCACAGCACGGCTTCCTTATTTTTCTGCATTTTATCACGATCGTCGACGACTCTTTCCTCTTGATCCGACTGCTCCAACATCCGGCAAACCTGCTTCACATCTAATATCTTCACATTCACTTTTTCTGCAAACTCTTGGGCAATTCTTTGGGTCTGCTTCAGGGTTGCCCCTTCGGGATTCCTTAATACAACCCGCAGCACCTTCAGATATATTCTCCCCATTTTCTTCCTTCTCCTGTTGTTTTCTCCTGAAATATCTACTGATTATCTCTTTACCTTTTCTTTATTTTACGATAAAATAGTAAAAAACGCAAAGGAAGGAATTTGATTA
>JAZNMF010000065.1:0-27549 GCA_045579545.1 Acetatifactor sp.
AATAAATGTTACTATAAGAAGGGAAATGGGAAGAGATATAGACGGTGCATGCGGACAACTGCGGCGTAGACATATAGAAAATTCTTCGAAAGAAGCATAGGAGGAAACAGACGTGCTTAAGACTTTTTCCATAACTGATATCGGAAAAAAAAGAAAATTAAATCAGGATTTTGTATATACTTCGGAGATGCCTTTGGGCAATCTTCCGAATGTATTTATTGTTGCAGACGGTATGGGAGGACATAATGCAGGTGATTATGCTTCCAAGTACACTGTGGAGACCATTGTAGCAGAGTTATCCCGTGCAGCAGATGAAAGTCCGGAAGAGAGTATCAGACGTGCAATTGAGATGGCAAATATGCAGGTCAGGAAAAAAGCAGAAGAGGACAGTTCCATGTCCGGTATGGGGACAACAGCTGTGGTTGCTTTTTGTGACGGCAATGTGCTTAAGGTTGCCAATGTGGGAGACAGCAGACTTTATCATATCGGCAGTGAGATCAGACAGGTCACGATAGACCATTCTCTGGTGGAGGAGATGGTCAAAATGGGAAGTCTGGACAGAGAGGCTGCAAGAACACATCCGGAGAAGAATATCATTACCAGGGCCATTGGAGCCGTACAGACGGTAGAGGTGGATTTTTTTACGGAGGAACTGGTTGCAGGGGACATGGTTCTTTTGTGCTCCGACGGTCTGAGCAATATGTTGGAGGATAAAAAGATATTTGAGATCATACAGGAACAGAAAGACATCCGAAGCAGAGCGGAGGAACTGGTGAAGGCTGCCAACGAAAGCGGCGGCAAAGACAACATAGCGGTAATACTGATAGAGCCGTTATCGTAAGATCCACAGAGTCAGAATGGAGAAGTTAGTATGATAAAGATAGGAATGATAATCGCTAACCGTTATGAAATACAGGAAAAGATCGGCACCGGAGGAATGTCCGATGTTTATAAGGCCAAGTGCCATAAGCTGAACCGTTTTGTGGCCGTAAAGGTACTGAAGCAGGAGTTCAGTGAGAATGCCAATTTTGTGTCTAAGTTCCGTATCGAGGCGCAGGCAGCAGCGGGCCTGATGCACCCCAATATCGTTAACGTTTACGATGTGGGTGAGGAAAACGGTATTCACTACATTGTAATGGAGTTGGTTGAGGGTATCACCCTTAAGAAATATATTGAGAAAAAGTCAAGATTATCATATAAAGAGGCAGTCAGCATTGCCATACAGGTAAGCATGGGTATTGAGGCGGCTCACAACAACCATATTATCCACAGGGATATCAAGCCTCAGAATATCATTATTTCCAAAGAAGGAAAGGTAAAGGTGACAGATTTCGGTATTGCCAAAGCAGCTACCAGCAATACGATCACTTCCAATGTGATGGGATCTGTGCACTATACCTCGCCGGAGCAGGCAAGAGGCGGTTTCAGTGATGAGAAGAGCGACATTTATTCCCTTGGTATCACTTTGTTTGAAATGTTGACGGGAAGAGTGCCTTTTAACGGTGAGACGACGGTGGCAATCGCCATCAAACAGATACAGGAGGAGATGCCTTCTCCGAAGGCATTTGTTCCGGAGATACCGGCCAGCGTGGAAGGTATCGTATTAAAATGCTGTCAGAAGTCTTCTGACAGAAGATATCAGAGTATGAGATCCCTGCTTCTGGACTTGAAACGTTCCCTGATGAACCCAGATGAGGATTTTGTGGTGCAGAAAGATCCCAATTTGGATGGTATGACACGAGCAATCTCTGAACAGGAGGTTGTCCGCATCAAGAAGCGGACGGCTTACGAAGAGAAACCTGCAGAGAAGGCAGAAGAGAGCATGCATCTTCGCCGCAAAAAGTCTGATGAATACGACGATGATGACGAATATGATTATGATCCCAGAATGGAGAAGGTGACCACTATACTTGCGGTGGTGACAGGAATTATCATCTGTGGTATCGTTGTATTCCTGCTGCTGAAGGTATTTGATGTGTTTGGAAGCAGTGATACAGAACGACCCCGTGATCCCATCGTCAAGACGGAAGTAAGTACAGAGGATGAGGACCATAAGAACTCTACTGAAACCATACCGGAGAGTGAACTGGCAGAGATTCCCAATATTATCGGCTGGAATATCAGTGATGCCATCACAGTTTTGGGTAACAGAAAGCTGAATCCGGATCCAGAATATGTGGAGAGCGAAGAGTATGCTGTCAATGTGGTAATGGAGATGGAATACGAGGTTGGAGAGCTGGTTCCCGAGGGCACTGTGGTGAAACTGATTGTAAGCTCCGGAAAGCCCGGAGTGGAGATCCTGGAGACTGCAGGCAAGACGAAGGATGACGCCCAAGTGACCCTTACAAATCAGGGACTTATCATTGAGTGGGAAGAGAGCTATTCCGATACCATACCGGCAGGAATGGTTATCGGATCGGTTCCTGAAGCAGGAACCAGAGTGGAGGCGGAGAGCGTAGTCCGTGTGATCGTCAGCAAAGGTTCCTCCAGTCATGCCGTGGAGGTGCCCGGTTTGATCGGGCAATCCCTTGATGAGGCGACCAGACAGATCGAGGCGGCAAATCTTGTGTTGAGAAGTGTGTCCTACGTAAATCATTCTACTGTTCCGGCGGGACTGGTATGCTATCAGAGTTATTCCCAGGGTTCCTACGTGGGCCCCGGCACATTGCTGGAAGTTCATGTAAGTATGGGCCCCGCACTGTATGAATACAGCGGCAGCATTGAAGCACCCACAAAGTTGGAGGCACCTGACTACAAAGAAGGTGACGACATGAACATTGTGATTATTACCAATGCAGGGAAAGAAATATGCAATCTTACGGTTTCATCCTTCCCGCAGTCTGTGAATTTCAAGAATGAACTGAGTCCCGGTGCGACCATTTACTTCAACTACACTGTTACTGTGGACGAAGTGACAGGGGAGACGGAAGAGAAGAGCTTTACCAGAAAGATTCAATTCACAAAGGTAGAATAGATGCAGGGAAAAATAATCAAAGGAATTGCCGGATTTTACTACGTTCATGTGCAGGATCCGGCGGCGTCCGGCATATATGAATGCAAGGCGAAAGGTATTTTTCGGAAGGACAATGTAAAACCGCTGGTGGGCGATGATGTGGAACTGGAAGTGTTGGATTTTGTGGAACGAAAAGGCAACATCATCAGGATCCTTACAAGAAGCAGTGAGTTGATACGGCCGGCGGTGGCCAATGTGGACCAGGCAGTGGTGATCTTCGCCGTTGCAAGACCCCAGCCCAATTTTAATCTGCTGGACCGTTTCCTGATCATGATGGAACAGCAGAAGATACCGTGTATCATATGTTTTAATAAGTGCGATCTGGACGACGATGGTTCCGGTGAACGGTATCGGCAGATTTATGAAGCCTGCGGTTATCGCACGCTGACGGTCAGCGCAGAAGAAGGAACAGGAATCGGACAGCTGAAAGAATTGCTGGCTGGGCGTACCACCACGGTGGCAGGCCCCAGCGGTGTAGGTAAATCTTCCCTGATCAACAGTTTGCAGTCCGGCATTGTAATGGAGACCGGAGCGATCAGTGAAAAGATCGAGCGTGGAAAACATACCACCAGGCATTCGGAACTGATACCGGTGAGCATGGGTGACAGCACTGCGGACAGTTATATTCTGGATACTCCGGGTTTTAGTTCTCTTGGACTGTTTGACATAGAAAAAGAGGATCTGGCCTTGTTTTATCCGGAGTTTACAGAGCATGAAAAGTATTGCCGTTTTGGAGGATGTGCCCATATCAACGAGCCTGACTGCGGCGTGAAGCAGGCCCTGGAAGAAGGGAAGATCAGCAGACTCAGATATGATAATTATTGCCTGCTGTATGAAGAACTGAAAGGCCGCAGAAAATATTAGAACGATAAGGAAAAGTCCGGCATAGACAGATAAAGGAGATAATAGATTATGAAATTAGGTATCGTGGTATTTTGACCGGTTTCATGTATCTCCATAAAAGGGCTTGAAACGCTGTGAAATGGTAGAAAATGGGCGTTCTTGAGAAATGCGAAGTTCGTGTAATTCAATGTAGTTCTTTATATTATAATGTCGATTTGGTGTAAAATTGGTGTAGAGAATGGCGTGGGATTATAGGGACTGGAATGTGTGATAAAGGAACAAAATTGTTGTGAGCCTAATATGACAGACAAGAGAATAGTGGATGTTTTTTGAAAAGGTATTTTCAGAAGAGTGGTAACGAGGACAGTGTATCGGAGTAATATGACTGCCCTCGTTTTTGTGTTATTTCTGCAGTTGCTTCTCTACAGCTTTCTTAATCTCTTTACGAAGAATCCGTACGCCGGCAGAACGGATGGAGGAACGATTAGCTTTGACGTAATTAGCAACATCACGAAGGGCCTTTTGTGTATCGTTGGCAATTTGGATGAGATGGTTATAATCGGTTTCGTATAGCTGCTGGCAGATCGCCAGAGCAGCAATAAAACTATAGAGCCTCTGAATATAGCCGGATACTTGCATGGTTAGTATAGAAATATCTTCGGTGTAGACTTCAATGTGAATTGGTTCACTGTGATAGAGCAGAATACTTCGAATATATCTGGAGAGAGGGGAACCATTTGCTCTTTTTGTCAAAGTGTCATATTCAGAATCGCTAAGGTGTAGGGTGACAGTGTGGGTACACTTTTCCCAATTTGTCTGGTCGGGCAGGTAAATGGTAGAATCCTTCATGGGATTGTGGAGCAATGGAATTACCTGCTCATAGCAGAGTTTGGATAGAGGGATTTTCTTTCGCTGTGCAATGTGCTCCAATTGTTTCTTTTCTTCTTCGGTTACATACATTTTGATATACATAAAAAACGTCCTTTCTTGGTTGCTCTCACGTAGTTTGTTCCGCTTTGGCGGAAGGGTTTGGGTTTAAGCCCGACAAGGACCAAAGGACCCGTAAGGGATGCTTTGGTCTATGCTTGCTACAAAGAATGAGAGGATATAGTGATTGGTTACAAGTGATAAATTGCACTGATTTAAGGATATGGAAAAGAAAAACTGTTCTAAGATTCAGAGCCGGAGGAAACGAAGCCACCCCGAAGGGGCTTGCCCTTGAGAACGGAACAGAGGGATGGTACAATTTGGAGTCCGACGGCTGGGGAAGGAGTGTCTGTTCTTGAGTTCGTCGCCGTCGGTGGGGAAACTAAAGCATCCCACTGTTTTGTTGTCAAGGGTGGCGGAAACTATGCGATTCGCAAGGTTGTGCGAAAATGTCTTGATGATACACAAAATTTGTGGTAATATATAAAAAGAGATTTTATATGCTTTTACAGATTGTGGAGGATGTAACATGGCTGTATCATACAACAGATTATGGAAGTTATTGATTGACAGAAAAATGAGCAAGGCTGATTTGAGAAAGCAGGCTGAAATAGCTCCAAATACAATGACAAAGCTCCGTAGGGATGAAGAGGTGACATTGGGCGTGTTGGGAAAGATTTGTAAGACGCTGGATGTGGATTATGGGGATATTATGGAGTATGTGAGAGATTGAGTCCGGATTTTTGGACTGGTTCTGGTGAAAAATATGCTTAAGACCTGTTTGAAACTTTACTAGGAAAAAGCATAATACAAAAGAGCATTAACACAAGAAGAAAGGACATTTCTATGAAGCACTTGGAAGCAATTAATGAAACTTCATATTTATCCGTCCCTGATGCAAAAACATATCGGAAAATCATGCGGTATTTTTATCGTGAGTATGAAAAAATGCATTTTCAATTATATAAAGAAGATGTGTATGCATTGATGAAGGAAGAAAATGAGTTTGCCGGGTATACTATGAATCAGTTGGAAATGGATTTGGATGCACTGGTGAAATGGAAGAATTTGACACCCATACAGGATCCGGGAAAGGTATATACCATAGCAGATTATAAAAATAAGCAATATCGTTATACGATGTCAGAATATGCGGTGGAAATAGAACGACTAACAGTGCGATTAGAAAATATTTTCATGGAATCTGGAAATTTGTCTACTAACTTTTTTGTGCGATTGGAAAAGAGTCTTGAAGAAGCGGAAATGATGCAAGGTGCCAGCTTAAAAGAGGTTAATGAGTGGTGGAATTTGTTACAGGAGGATTTTAAGCGGCTGAATCAGAATTATCAGGATTATTTGAGAGATTTCTATTCAGGGAAAACAGAGCATCTGATGAAATCTGTAGAGTTTGTTTTGCATAAGGATAAATTTCTAAAATATTTGACGGATTTTGTGCAGGAGCTGCAGCATCGTTCCAAAAGAATTGAGCATCTTCTGACACGACAGATGCCTGTGATAGAGGGTGTTATCTTAGAGAGAGTAATTCAGAGTGAACGGGATATTCCGCATGCATTTTTGGAGTTGTATGGAAATCTGGAGCCGAATATCAGAGAAAATGTTATGGGGAAATGGGATTCCTTAAAAAGGTGGTTTATTGATACACCGGGAAGAGAATGTGAAAGCCGTAAGGTTTTGAAAATTACCAATGACGTCATTAGAAGCATCATACAGAATGCAGCGTTGATTGTGCAGCTACAGAATTGGGGAATCAGCCGTAAGGATGATTACCAGAAGTTTCTGGAGATGTTTTTGAAATGTGAGAATATGGAGGATGCACATTGCTTGTCGGCGCATGTGTTTGGTATACAGAAAATACAGCATTTTAAGACAAATTGCCCGAGAGAGGAAGATGGAATCAATAATAGCATCTATGAAGAAAATCCGGTGGAGTTCTATGTAAAACCCCATAGCCGGACTTATCGTGAGAAAAAGGACAAACGGGGTTTCTCTGATAAATCGCTGGAAAAGATGATACAACGGGAAGCATACCTACAGAGTGTGAAAAAACATAAGGAAATCGTAATGCGTTACGTCAAGGATAAGAAAATTGTATTTTCAGAGATAGAGGAACCGGTCTCAGAAATAACCAGAAATATTTTTTTGCAATGGATTACGATGGCAAATATGAACTCACAGAAGCTGGGTCAGACCGAATTTGGACAGGAATATCGGCTGATACAGGGGAAGGGAATCTGTGTTTTGAAATGTGAAGATGGGGATTTGACAATGCCGGCATACATAGTGGAGTTTAAATGATATGAATGAGGTACGGACGCTTTTTGAACAATTTTGGATTTGTAAGGATAGCAGCAAGGAAGACTATTACAAGGTAAAAAGAGATATACCGCAGTTTCAGAGATTTGTAAGAGAACAGCTTGGCTGGAAACTGATACATACGGAAAATCTACTGAAGCTGGAAAAGATACCGGCACATGCGGAAAGCTTTATGGGCATACAGGAATTTTCAGAAATTCTGGATTATTGCATTTTATGTGTGATGCTTATGTACTTGGAGGACAAGGAGGAGGGAGAGCAGTTTCTTCTTTCGGAATTGATTGATTATGTGGAGACGAAGCTAAAGGGAGAAATTTTAATTGATTGGACTTCCTTTTCACAAAGAAAATCACTGGTACGTGCCTTACAGTATATGGAAAAGATGCAGATGCTTCGGGTATATGAGGGGAGTAGCGAAGCCTTCGGATTGGAACCGGGACAGGAAGTACTATATGAAAATACAGGGTATTCCAAGTATTTTGCCACAAGCTTTTCCATGGATATATCGGAGCTTGAAACTTGGGAGGATTTTGAAAAAAAGAGGTTTGAAGAAATTCAGGAGGATAGAGGTGCGACAAGGATTAACCGTGTATACAGGCAGCTTGCGGTATGTCCTGCTATGTATTGGGAAAGTAATGAGGATACGGATTCTCTATACCTAAAAAATCAAAGGCAGTGGGTAGCAAAATATTTGGAAGAAAATTTAGGCGGGAGACTGGATATTCACAAAAATGCCGCATTTTTGATGCTGGAAGAGGATGATTGCTATGGAAGGGTGCATCCCAGAGACGCCATGCTTCCGGAAATCGTGTTGCTGATATGTGCGCACATCCGGCAAATGCTTCAAAACGGGGAACTGGTAAAACATGAAAATGAAACGATAACCATCACATGGCAACAGTTTGCGGAGCTGGTATTAGTGTGCAGGAAGAAATGGAATGCAGGCTGGAGTAAAGAATACCGTGAGATGGATGCGGATAAGCTGGTGGATTCGGTAAGAGATTATATGAAGGACTGGATGTTTATACGAGAAAATGAAGAGAAAGTAATAATTCTGCCGGCTGCCGGAAAAATGGCGGGATTTTATCCGAAAGACTTTGGGGAGGAAGAGTAAATTGAACAATCGTTGGAAAATGAACCGGATTGGGTTTGTAAACTTTTGGTTATATGATGAAGAAAGCTTTGAGTTCTATAATGGTAAGCTCCTTTTAAGAGGACAGAACGGTTCGGGAAAGTCGATTACCACACAGAGCTTTATCCCTTTCATTTTGGATGGAGACCGTACACCAAGCCGTCTGGATCCGTTTGGCTCCAGCGATAGAAGAATGGAATATTATTTTCTGGGAGAAGAGGGAAAGGACGAAGCGACAGGTTATCTTTTCCTGGAATTTAAGAAGGAGAATACGGAGGAATACCGTACAATAGGGATTGGACAGCGTGCGAAACGAGGAAAGCCTATGGATTTTTGGGGCTTTTTGATTCTGGATGGTCGAAGAATAGGCTATGATTTGTGGTTATATAAGGAGACCGGAAGTACCAAAATCCCTTATGACAAAAGAGAAATGAAAGCCGAACTGGGTGAAAATAATCTCTTTACCGACAGTCAGAGCGAATATAAGAAATTAGTCAATCAATATATCTTTGGCTTCCGAAAAGCAGAGCAGTATGAGCAGTTTATCAAGCTGCTTGTGAAAGTGCGTGCACCGAAGCTTTCCAAGGAATTTAAACCAACCAGAGTATATGATATCTTAAATGAATCGTTACAGACGTTGTCGGATGAGGATCTGCGCACTATGGTGGATGCCATGGAGAAGATGGATGATATTCAGGATAGTCTGGATATGTTGAACCGTGCTTTTGCAGATGTGAAAATCATACGAAACGAATACACACGATACAATCAGTATATGCTTGCCAAAAAGGCACAATCTTATCTGAAAAAGAAAGAAGAAGTAGAAAGCGCACAGCAGGAATATGAGGAAAAGCAAAATGAGAAGGTGGAGTTAGGGCTTGAACTGCAAAGAATAGCCCTTCGTACGGAAGAACTTTCCGAGCAGGAGAAATTAGCCGAGACGGAAAGAAACGGTTTATTAGACACAGACTTAGAAGAAATTGATAATAAATTGCAGCGGGCAAAAAGAGAAAAAGAGGAGATACAGGGAAAAGCACATAAGCTGGGAGCTAAAATTGATGAATACAAAGAAAAAATTTACCAAAAAGAACAGGAATTAAGCAGACTAAAGACCATGCTGGAGGAACAGCAGGATGCGTTGCTGCACCAAAAACAGGAGCTGGAGGAATGTCAGGAGATACTGCAATGGGGGGAGCATGGAAATGTTTTGCGCTTTATCGGGCTGGAAACGACAGCCGGAACCGAAGAGCTTTCAAATAGTCTGTTCCTATACAAAAAGCTGTTGGAAGAATGTATAAGGCTGCTTCATGCTTTTGAAGAGCTTTCGCATAAATATGACGAAATTGCGGAAGAACTGGAGCTGGTTCGTAAGGCGAAAATCGAGGAAGAACAAAAGCTGTTGGCGGCAGAGAGGCAGACGCTTCTCAGTCAGGATAATTGGATTGTACAGCTCTATTCCGTTGCGAAGGACTCTGTTTATTGGAAGCCACAGGAAGCTGTTTTAAAAGAAGCAGAAAATCAGATTCGTGAATACCAGAGTATTGCAGATGCAGGAAAAATTCAGGAATTACTACGAAATGATTATGAGAAACAAAGGGCAGTCTGGTTTGAAATGAAACAGGAGCTTTCAATGGAAATGCGCACTTGTGAGGAGAAGCTGGATATTGCAAAGCAGGAATTAGAAGAGCTACAAAGAAAGGAAGAAATTGAGCCTTGCAGGAGTGAGAATGCCTTATATTCCAGACAGCGTTTGAAGGAAGCGGGAATTGAGGCGGTTCCGTTCTACAGGACGGTGGAGTTTGCCAACGAGGTGGACGAAGCAGAATGTGCACAGTTAGAGGCTCAGCTGGAATGCATGGGCTTACTGGATGCGCTGGTGGTGTCAGAAGGGGATTATGCGAAAATTACGAAGTGTTGTTCGGAGTTTTTGGATACAGTGATTTATGTATCGGACAAGGGAACCTCCCAATTTTCTAAATTGGTAGTAAGCGAGGATTTACCCCCGGAGCTTGCAGGAAGCGTTCAGAAGCTTTTAACTAATATTTATGAGAAGTCGGGAACAGGAAATGGCATTTATCTTGGTGAAAACGGACAGTTCATGCAGGGAATTTTAGCCGGTAGAGCCGGAAAGGCAGAGGCTGAATTTCTGGGATATCTGACAAGACAGAAGAAAAAGGAGCAAAAAATAGAAGCTTTGCAAAAGGAAATGGAAAAAGCCGAGCAGGAGCTTCAAATGCTACAGGATAAATTGACAGATATCGAGCAGTGTATAGAGAAGCTTGCAGAGGAATACAAGAAGCTTCCGGATTTTGAGGAATTAAGTCTGGCACTGGAATATCAAAAAGCCTGTGGACTGGAATTGGAGCGGATTTCGACAGAATACCTAAAAACAGAGCGGCGGGAAAGAGAATGTGCGGATAAAAAACAGGTGCAGTATCAGCAGATGCTCCAAAAATGTAAGCCTCTCCCATATGGCAGAACGGAAAAAGAGTATCAGGAGGTTTTAAGTGTACTGGAGGAATACCGGCATATATGGCAGAGCTGTAAGGAATTGCTTTTGAAGCTGGAAACGGTGAGAAGTAATCTCATTATAGGGCAGAATTATTTGGAGCAGGACGAACAAATAATGGATGATGTATTTGTGGAAAAACGCTTCTGTAGTACCAAAATGAAGGAATATGATATTCAAATCAGTCAGTATGAAGAATATTTAAATAGCCCGGAGGTGAAGGAAAAGGCACAGCGTCTGAAGGAGCTGCGGGAGAAACTCGGAAATATTACGAAGGAGAAAGATAAATTAAAAGATAAAAATTCACGTATTGATGAAAGGTTAAAAAATCTGCTGGAGTCAGAACCACAGAAAAAGGTGCGGTTACAGGAGCTGATTGCGGAGGAGACTCTTTTGCGTAAATTTTTTGAGGAAGAGCTTTCACTAAAATTAGTAGTGGAAAGGGAAACTCGTACCTTGACAGAATGTGCAAAGGAAGCTGTCAGATTTTTGCGTGACAGCGATAAGAACCGCGAGTACGGGGACATACTACAGTCGCTGATTCAGGTATACCAGAAGCATAATGGCAGTCTTGCCAATTACGGAACCGCGTTAGAAGAATGCTTTGAAGCGGTAGGAGAAGGACTCGGCGTGGGAACGGAATTTCAGCCTCTTCGTAAGAGGGTTCGCATGGTATCTGCATGGAATGGGAAAAAGGTATTTCTGGAAGAATTTTATCAGATTTTAAAAACAGCCATTGACGAGACAGAGCTTCTGATTCAGCAGAAGGACAGGGAGCTGTTTGAGGATATTTTATCTCAGACCATCAGCCAGCAGCTTACAGACCGAATTGCGGAGAGCCGCAGCTGGGTAAAGGACATGTCCAATCTGATGAAGGAATTGGATACCTCCATGGGACTTAGCTTTTCGTTGGAGTGGAAGCCACGCAGTGCGGAAAATGATGTGGAGCTGGACACGGCGGAATTGGAGCAGATTCTGTTGCGAGACCATGATTTACTGACGATGGAGGATATTGAAAAGGTTGCAGGACATTTCCGAAGTAAAATCCGTTTTGAGAAAATGAACCTGGAAGAGGAGGGCGGCCTGATTAACTATATGGAGCTGGTTCGCGATGCTTTGGACTATCGAAAATGGTTTGAATTTCGAATGTTCTATAAGCGGGGAGAGGAAAGCAAGAAGCCGCTTACCAATGCTGCTTTTAACAGGTTCAGTGGCGGAGAGAAGGCAATGGCAATGTATGTCCCTCTTTTTGCAGCAGTAAATGCTCAGTATAAAAAAGCAGACTATGAAGAGCATCCGCGAATGATTGCTTTGGATGAAGCGTTTGCCGGAGTAGATGACAAAAATATCAGCAGTATGTTTGAATTGGTGCATAAATTGGATTTTGATTATATTATGAATTCCCAATCCTTGTGGGGCTGCTATGAGACGGTAAAGGGAATCAAAATTGCGGAGCTTCATAGACCGATGAACTCCCAGATAGTGACGGTAATCCGCTATACATGGAATGGACATGAAAGGGTATTAGATGTGCAATAATAGAGAATGTGCCAATTATTTAAAGAAAAATGCTGCCTATAGCAGATGCATGCAGGAGCTTCGGAAAAAATGGGAGAGCTATGGACGAGTGGCGGGCAGTATTACGCTTAATAAGACCTCGGAGGAGGAAAGACGTGCGATAGGCGGAATCGTGGGAATGACTTTTATGGAGGAAATGGTAAAAATTACCTTTCAGGAATTTGAACAGGGCTTGCAGAAAACCCGTTTCGCCCCAATCGACATAAAAGCGGTACTGGAGGATTATTTCGGAAGCTCGTTATACACGAATCAGGAACAAAAGGCGCAGGTGCAGGTGGCAAGGGAGGAATTCCTTGATATGCTTTTTCGATATTTTGAAGGCTGTGCGAAAGAAACATCAGTTGTGCTTCGATGGTTACAGGAGCTAAAAGAACATAAAAAATATGGCTATCAAATACTAATCAAGGAATTTACTCATAATGCAAAGGCGGCAGGGGTTCTTGCACAAAATGTTGGAAAGGCATTAATCCTTCTGGAAAAAAGGGAGGAAGAGGAGGCATTGTTGGCAGTATTTGCAGCAGAGGTTTCCGGTAATCCGCACTACTTTGATAAGGGCACGACGGCGTCACAATTATTGACAAATGCGGTCTGTTTTTGGAAGTGTTTAGAGATACCGTGTAATGCCTATGAATGGCGGGAATGTATGCAGGCGGTAGGACTTGTGTCCGATAATATTGCAAGTATGGTTCATGCCCTTGGTGTACAGATAGAAACAACGGAGGGTGTACATCTTGCGTATGAAGTTTTCCGTAAACGAAAAGAGCCCTATGTGCTTACGGCAGAGAATTTGAAAGTTATTACAGGCGCAAAGGCAATTCACCGGAGGGTGTATGTCGTTGAAAATGAGATGGTGTTTTTGCATTTAGTAGAAAATGCAAAAGAGCAGGAGGTTACCTTATTGTGTACCTCGGGACAAATGCGAGTGGCTGCGTTCTTGCTGTTAACGCATTTGATTGAAGGCGGCGCAACCATATATTACAGTGGGGATTTGGATCCGGAGGGAATGGATATTGCGGATCGCTTGTGGCAGAGATACGGAGATGTGATTCATTTGTGGAGAATGAGTACAGAAGACTATAACAAATCGATTTCCGGTGAAATGCTGAGTGACAGGCAATTGGCTAAATTGGAGCGGCTAAAGAATCCGATGCTGTGCTGTACCGCAGAAGCTGTGCGAAGAAAAGGAAAGGCAGGTTATCAGGAGAATTTGTTAGAGGATTTATTGGGGGATATTGAGTTTTCGTAAACTGTAAACAGGACTGAAACGAGAAATAAGAGATGATTTTGATAGTGAAAAATTATCGTTAGTGGAAGGTAGTGATAATCATGGCAATACCAACAAACATAAAAACATTACTATCCGGCGATGTAGTCGAATGGGCAAGAATTGAGTTTAAAGAAACATGGGATCCGGCAGCATCCTTAAAGACCGTTTGTGCATTTGCCAATGACCTTGATAACTGGGGCGGTGGCTATATTGTTATCGGTGTGGAAGAGGATAATGGACGTCCGGTTTATCCGTTAAAGGGTGTACCGGTAGACAAAATTGATGCTTACCAGAAAAGCATTTTGGCAAAGTGTAAGCTGATAAGACCGGCATATATGCCGATTATAGAAGTGGTTGATTATCAGGATAAGAAATTTATTGTTCTGTGGTGTCCGGGTGGGGAAACACGTCCTTATTCGTCACCGAAAACCATGGAGAAAGACAATAAGGAGCGTATTCATTATATTCGCAAGGGTTCTAATACCATAGAGCCATCCGATGAGGATGAAAAGGATTTGTTTGGCTTGGCAAATAGGGTTCCGTTTGATGACCGAGTGAATCATCAGGCGGAGATGTCTGATTTGAATATCATGCTTATTCAGAATTATTTGAAAGAAGTGGGAAGTTCTCTTTATGAGAAAGCAAAGAATGGGGATTTTGTTGAAGTATGTCGTGACATGAACATTATCAGCAATCTGCCGGAATATACGAAACCGAAGAATGTGGGCTTGATGTTTTTTAGTATGGAGCCGGACAAGTTCTTCCCTTATACACAGATAGATGTGGTACAGTTCCCAAGCGGGTTGGGCGGCGATGATATTATTGAGAAGACTTTTAAGGGACCGATTCAGCAACAGCTTCGTGATGCATTGCAGTATATTCGTAATGTCATTATTACTGAGAAGGTTGTAAAGCATCCAGACAGGGCAGAAGCAGACCGATTCTTTAATTTTCCGTATGCGGCAGTGGAGGAGGCATTGTCAAATGCTGTGTACCATCGTGCATATGATGAACGTGAGCCGATAGAAGTGCGAGTGGAAAATGATAGAATCGAAATTGTGAGCTTCCCGGGACCTGACCGTTCTGTGACTATAGAAGGATTGAAGTCTTATAGAGTGTCAAATCGTCGTTACAGAAATCGTAGAATTGGTGATTTTCTGAAAGAATTGCATTTGACAGAAGGCAGAAATACGGGCTTTAAGAAGATTTTGAATGCACTTGAGCGTAATGGTTCACCTAAGCCGGAATTTGAAACAGATGATGCCAGAAGTTATTTTATTAGTCGATTTTTTATACATGAAGGATTTTTGCAGGAGCCGAATGAGCGAAGTTTGAGCGAAGTTGGTGCCAAAAATGAGCGAAGTTTGAGCGAAGTTTTGAGCGAAGTTTTGAAACAAAGTGATTTTGACAAAGTGAAAAAGATTATTGTGTATATTGAAGAAAATGGGAAAATAACTCCAAAGGAAGCAGAAGAAATCTGTGAAAAATCGTCTGCAACCGTGCGTAGGTATTTGAAAATGTTAGCTCAGACGGGATATATAAAAGTAGAGGGAAGCACAAATAATACAATATATAAAGCTGTTGATAGAAAAGAAGAATAGATTGTTTGTATACAAAGATATAAGGTGACTATAAAGGTGACCGTAAAGGTGACTGAAAGGGTTACTGTAATGGAATATGTCATATAACAATTTATTTTCCTATCCCCTCATATCGGTGCAATTTCTCCATTGAAAGGAGGTAGCACCATTATGAGTGACAACATCAAAAACAACCATATTTCAGTACCTATCTGGCTGAAAACCACACTAACGATTCGTGAGGCAGCAGAGTATTCCAACATCGGAATCAACAAAATTGAAAACTTAATCAAAGGTCCCAATTGTGACTTCGTTCTCTACGTTGGCAGGAAGAGACTCATTAAGCGGAAACAATTTGAGCAGTTCATAGAAAAGCATCTTGAAATATAGCCAAAATGAACTGTTACAGAATTCTTCAAAAAGGATTCAAAAAGGTTTCTTCACAAAAAGCGTGGGAAATATTGAAAAAAGAGCCTATTTGTGATACACTTATTGAGTTGTATTAGGCTCTTTTTTGCATGGGGGTCGCGGAGAAAATTCCGTGACTTGTGAGAAGGAGTGATAATATGGGAAAAGATTTAAAAGGCAAGAAATTACCTGCAGGAATTTGTCGGAGAAAGGACGGATTATACTCAGCACGATTTACCAGTAAAACAGGTCGTAGAGTAGAGAAATTCTTTAAGAAGCCTAACGAGGCGAAAAAGTGGCTGGAGGATGCCAAGTACGAGGACAAGCACAACAATATCGGTGCTTCGTCTCAAATGACGGTGGATGCTTGGTTTGATTATTGGATTACGGAGATTAAGGCACCGACCGTTCGGTTTAATACGGTACGGAACTATACGGAGCGATACAATATCAACATCAAGCCTTACCTTGGAAGCATGATTATTTCCGAAGTAAAAGCAATGCACTGTCAGAACGTGCTTAACGCCATGGCGGATAAATACAAGGGTTCCACCATTGAGCAGTGTCGGATTACCATGTGCAGTATGTTTTATTATGCGGCGATAACTGGTATCATTCCGGTCAGTCCAATCAGCAAAATAGTGAAACTTCCCAAGAAAGTGGAGAAGAAGGTGCGGTTTCTGACGGTAGAGGAGCAGAACAAGTTTCTGCAACAGGCAGAAGGAACTGCTTATTATCATCAATTTCTATTGGTATTGCAAACTGGGCTTCGTACCGGAGAACTTGTGGGATTGAAATGGGAAGACCTAGATTTTGAAAGCCGCAAGATTACGATCAGCCGGAGTATGGAATTTCGCTATGGGTATCAGGAATTTAAAATCGGAGAACCGAAGTCAAAGCATGGGTATCGTACCATTCCTATGACGCAGACAGCCTATGATATTTTAAAGTGGAAAGCGTCTGAAAAGGATACGCGATATGTATGTGGCGAACAGTATGCAGACTTCGTCTTTCTGTGCAGAAAAGGTTCGCCAATCAAGAATTCTACATACGACACAGCACTTTACAAGCTGACAGAGAAAGCCGGTATCGAGCATATTTCAATGCATACGCTAAGACATACATTTGCGACGAGGTGTATTGAAGCCGGTATGAGACCAAAGACCTTGCAGGGGATTTTAGGACATGCGAATATTGGAATTACCATGAATTTGTATGTTCACAACACTGAAGAAGAGAAAGAAAAAGAAATCAAGAAGTTTGAAGAGGCGTTTGGTGTAAAAATGGTGTAAACCCAAATGTTCCAACGCCCCAAACCCTGATAAATAAAGCAATTTTTAAAGGAGAATATATATTATGAAACTAGGTATCGTAGGTTTACCCAATGTAGGAAAAAGTACGCTGTTCAATTCCCTGACCAAGGCAGGGGCTGAATCTGCCAATTATCCGTTCTGCACCATTGATCCCAACATCGGTATTGTTGCAGTTCCGGATGAGAGAATCAAGTTGTTGGGAGATATGTATCAGTCGAAGAAAGTGACGCCGGCAGTGATTGAATTTGTGGATATAGCAGGTCTTGTAAAAGGCGCCTCCAAGGGCGAGGGTCTTGGCAACCAGTTTTTGAGCAATATCCGCGAAGTGGATGCTATCGTGCATGTGGTGCGCTGCTTCGAGGATGGCAATGTAATCCATGTGGACGGCAGTGTGAATCCTTTAAGAGACATTGAAACCATCAATCTGGAACTGATCTTTTCTGATCTGGAGATTCTGGAAAGAAGAATCGCCAAGGTGGCAAAAACTGCAAGAATGGACAAAACCGCAGGTAAAGAGTATGCGCTGTTAGAGAGAATCAAGGAGCATCTTGAGAGCGGAAAGATGGCCAAGAGTCTTGTGGTTGAAGATGAGGACGAACTGGAACTGTTCAAGTCCTATAATCTGCTTACATATAAGCCGGTTATCTATGCGGCCAATGTGGCAGAGGATGAACTGGCCGATGACGGTGCCTCCAACAAGGGCGTGGCAGCAGTAAGGGAGTTTGCTGCAGGAGAGGACAGCGAGGTGTTTGTGATCTGTGCCCAGATCGAGCAGGAGATCGCAGAGCTGGATGATGATGAAAAGGCAATGTTTTTGGAAGAACTGGGACTTGCTGAGTCCGGATTGGAAAAGTTGATCAAGGCAAGTTATCACTTGCTTGGACTGATCAGTTATCTGACCTCCGGAGAGGATGAAACGAGGGCATGGACCATTAAGGTGGGAACCAAGGCGCCTCAGGCGGCAGGTAAGATTCACTCGGATTTTGAAAGAGGCTTTATTAAGGCGGAGGTAGTTAATTATCAGGATCTTCTGGATCAGGGTTCCCTTGCAGCTGCCAAAGAAAAAGGTTTGGTCAGAATGGAAGGAAAAGAGTACGTGGTGCAGGATGGAGATGTCATTCTCTTCCGGTTTAATGTTTAAGGCGGTGTTTATATGCAGGAATTAATGAAGGCTGGGGATATTGCATTTCCCCATTTGGGAATCTATCTTGAAAATATGCCCAAGAGTTTTACCATTTTTGGTTTTGAGATTGCATTTTACGGTGTGTTTATTGGTCTGGGCGTGCTTGCCGGTTTGCTGACGGCAGTTTACAATGCCAAAAAAACGGGGCAGAATGCAGATACCTATTGGGATTTTGCCATATACGCCATTATTTTTTCCGTGATTGGTGCCAGATTATATTATGTGGCTTTTGAGTGGGAGCATTATAAGAATGATCTGCTCAGTATTTTCAATACGAGAAACGGCGGAATGGCTATTTATGGTGCGGTGATCGCTGCGTTCATCACGCTGTTTGTTTACTGTAAGATAAAGAAGTTGAATGCCTTTCAAATAGGTGACACGGCCGTGCCCGGTCTGATATTGGGTCAGATCATCGGCCGCTGGGGCAATTTTATGAACAGAGAAGCCTTCGGCGAGTATACAGACAGCTTTCTTGCCATGCGATTGCCGGTGGACGCGGTGCGAAACAGTGATATCACTGAGAATATTGCAGCACACATCACGGAAGGAACCAATTATATTCAGGTGCATCCCACCTTTTTGTATGAATCCCTGTGGAATCTGGTTGTGTTTGCACTGCTGCTGTTCTTTGGTGCCCGGAAAAAATTTCACGGTGAGATCTGCCTGATGTATCTGGGTGGCTATGGACTGGGAAGATTTCTGATCGAGGGTCTCCGCACAGACCAGCTTTTGATTCCGGGAACCGGAATCGCGGTATCACAGCTGTTATCTCTTTGTCTGGTTATCTTTGCAGTGGCGGCAGATGTGACGGTAAGAATCCTGCTCAAAAAAGGAAAAGTGGGATTTCTTGGTCTTGATAGGGGTGTATATCAGGTCCCTAAGGATGAAAAAAACCAAAAAGAATAAAAAATTTTTTTCTGAAATTATTTGCATGAAAGAAAACAAGAAAACTAAATATAGTATCGCGAGATGAATGGAACACAATATCTTGTGACTTGGATCAAAACACGTTATGTCATATCCGGCATAGCGTGTTTTTTTGGTTAAATCAGGCAAAAAAATATTTATATTTTTACTTGTCAAATTTTAATTTATGTATTAAAATGGTGTAAAAGTGGTGAAAAGTGGTGGGAAGTGGTCTGAAGTGGTGGAAATACCGGTGACGTGAAGATGTTTGGATCAAAGAGCTTTCCACTGTTTGTGGCAGACCGCTTGGTACATAAGAGTTTGCTTGCAAAAGATAAAGATTTTGGATACTGATGTTTTGTTAGGCGGTGATTGCATGTTTATGAGTCAGTACAATCATACGGTCGATCCAAAAGGCAGGTTGATTATTCCCTCGAAATTCCGGGATATTCTGGGTGATGAGTTTGTTGTGACGAAGGGAATGGATGGCTGCTTATTTGTGTATGCCAATGATGACTGGAAAGTGTTTGAAGAGAAGCTCACATCACTGCCGATCACAAACAGAGACGCCAGAAAATTTGCACGTTTCTTTCTGGCAGGAGCCGCACCGGTAGAGGTGGACAAGCAGGGAAGGATTTTATTGCCCGCACATTTACGAGAGTTCGCAGAACTGTTTAAGGATGTAGTCCTGGTTGGTGTAGGAAGCAGAATTGAAATCTGGAACAAAGATAAATGGGAAGAGAACAACGTGGATGACGATATGGATGCAATCGGTGCTTCCATGGAGAGTCTTGGTCTTACGATCTAAATACGGAATGGGGAGTATTTTATATGGAATTTAAGCATTATTCCGTAATGTTGGAAGAGACGGTAGAGCAGCTTTCCGTCAAAGCAGAGGGTACTTACGTAGATGGTACACTTGGTGGCGGCGGACATGCCTATGAAGTGTGTAAGAGACTGTCCGGTGGAAGATTTATTGGCATTGATCAGGATGAAGCCGCCATTTCGGCGGCGGGGGAACGTCTTGCATGCTATGGCCCTAAAGTGACCATTGTCCGGAGCAATTACTGTAACATGAAAAGTGTTTTGTCAGACCTGGGGGTGACGGGTGTTGACGGAATTGTGTTGGATCTGGGCGTGTCTTCTTATCAGCTGGATACGGAGGATAGAGGATTTTCTTATCGCTTCGATGCACCGCTCGATATGAGAATGGACAGGAGACAGACACTGACGGCCAGAGATATTGTCAACGGATATTCCGAGTCGGAACTGTATCGTATCATCAGAGATTACGGCGAAGATCAGTTCGCCAAGAACATAGCTAAGCATATTGTGATGGAACGGGCTAAGGGGCCGATTGAGACCACATTTCAACTGAATGAGATCATTAAGGCCTCCATCCCTGCAAAAATGCGACAGAACGGTCATCCCTCCAAACAGACCTTTCAGGCTATCCGGATTGAGTGTAACAGAGAACTGGAAGTGTTGAAGGAATCATTGGAGGATATGATCGGGCTTTTGAATCCGGGCGGAAGACTTTGTATTATTACCTTCCATTCTCTGGAAGACAGGATTGTTAAAACTGCATTTAAGAATGCAGAGAATCCTTGCACTTGTCCGCCGGAATTTCCGGTATGTGTTTGTGGAAGGAAGCCTAAGGGGAAAGTGATCAGCCGAAAGCCTATTCTGCCGGGAGCAGAGGAACTTTCGGTCAACAATCGTTCCAAGAGTGCAAAGCTGAGAGTATTTGAAAAAAGATAGGGGATATTTTTATGGCGCGTTCAGGACGTACAGGAAGAACTGAATATGTATATGACAATCTGGCACGCAGGCAGGAGTTTGTGCGGAGCCTGGAGCAGGAACCCAGGCGTATCGTCAAAAACGAAGCCAGAAAGAATCGGGAAAAGGCGCATCATATGAATCCGGCTTATGTTGTGTTTCTGATTGCTGCGCTCATTTGTACCGGTATTGTGCTGGTAAATTACCTGCAGATCCAATCGGAGATCACAAGAAAGGCAGAAGTGGTTGCCCGGATGGAGAAGGAATTAAACGACATGCGCCTTAGCAATGATGAGGAGTATAACAGAATAGCAAGCAACATCGATATGGAGGAAATCAGACGTGTCGCCATCGGAGAGCTTGGAATGGTCTATGCCGGGGAGGGGCAGATAGTGGCCTATAGCTATGAAGGAAACGATTACATGAGGCGTGTGGCCGGAGACTAGAGGTGTTGTAAGTGGGAGAAAAAAAGGTTTACAGGAAATTTACGATAAAAATGCAGAAAAAGCTGGTGGTACTATTCTTTTTTGTACTGCTGGCTTTTGCCGGATTATGTATGAGACTTTACAGCATATCCAAAGAAAATGGAGAGCAGTATAAAAAGCAGGTGCTGGCACAGAGAGGCTATGACAGCACCACTTTGCCGTTTAAGAGGGGTGACATTGTAGACGCCAATGGAACTAAGCTTGCAACCAGCGAGAAGGTTTACAATCTGATTATCGATGCAAAGAATATGCTGTATCAGGAAGGAAAGTATCTGGAGACAACCCTTCACGCATTGAACCGGTATTTTGGTTTGGATCAGGCCGTTGTGAGGGAGTATGTGACCACTCACAAAACCTCTTCATACAAGGTGATGCTGAAGCAGTTGACATACGATGAGATCAAGGAGTTCCGGGAGGCAATGGATGCTGACGGAAGCAAGATCCTTGGTGTCTGGTTTGAGGAAGAGTATAAAAGGATTTATCCAAACGGTGCTCTGGCATGTGATGTGATCGGTTTTACCGGAAAGGACAATGTGGGGAACTACGGCCTGGAAGAGTATTACAACGATGAATTGAACGGTACTACGGGAAGAGAGTATGGTTATCTGACTTCTGATTCCACACTGGAAAGAACCGTGAAACCTGCCGTGGACGGCTATACCATTCATACGACTATTGACGCCAATATTCAGGCTGTGGTGGAAAAATATCTGAAGCAGTTTAATGACGATTTTGCCAATGCAGCGAGACCGGGAAACGGTGCGGAAAATGTGGCAGCCATCGTTTATGATATTAATAAGGGCGAAGTTCTTGGCATGGCAAGCTATCCCTTCTATGACCTGAATGATACCAGGAATCCTTATGCCATGATAGGATCTCTGCTTGTGGAAGAGGTCGTAAACGCCAATGGTTATACGGAACTTCACAAGACGGATACGGTGATCACGGAAGATGTGATCAATAGTATGAGCGAGGACGAACTGTACCTGAATCTGAACTATTTGTGGAAGAATTATTGTATCACGGATACCTATGAGCCGGGTTCCACAGCCAAGCCGTTTACGGTGGCAACAGCGCTGGAAACCGGTGTCATTACCGGAAGAGAGTGGTATGAATGTAACGGATCTCTGGTGAGAGGCGGGCATACTATCCGCTGCCACGGCGGTTATGGCCACGGCCCCGTGAGCGTGCAGGATTCCATTGCCTGGTCCTGTAATGTTGCCATGATGTGTATGGCGGATTCCATTGGCATTGAACCGTTTATGAAATTTCAGGAGACTTTTAATCTGGGATTAAAGACCAATATCGATCTGGCCGGAGAGGCCAGAACCGCAGGCCTGCTTCTGAATGAGCAGCAGATGGCCGGCTCCGGAATTGCCACCAATTCCTTCGGACAGAACTTTAATGTGACCATGATCCAGATGATCGCGGGCTACAGCGCCCTGATCAACGGGGGTTATTATTATGAGCCTCATGTGGTGAGCAAGATCACCAACTCTTCCGGCGCAACGATAGAGAATATTGAACCCAGAGTATTGAAGCAGGTGGTCTCTGAGTCTACTTCTGAGAAAATGCGCCAATATACCCGCGCCACTGTTATGGAAGAGGGCGGCGACCAGCGAACCGGTAAAACGGCAAGACCTGCCGGCTATGCCATTGGCGGCAAGACCGGTACGGCACAGACCATCCCCAGAGGAAATGGAGAATACGTGGTATCCTTTATCGGTCATGCGCCGGCAGATGATCCGCAGATTGCTGTTTATGTAGTGGTGGACAGAGCCAATGCCACAAAGCAGGATGACGCTAAGTACGCAACAGGCATTGCCCGCAATATTTTGACAGAAGTGCTGCCTTATCTGAATATCTATATGACAGAGGAGCTTTCCGCTGCGGAAATGGAAGAATTGGCGGCAAGAGAACTGGCAATTACCCTTCAGTACGGAAGGCTGCCGGAGGATGAAACGGAACAGGCCGGAGATGGAGGATCAGATCCGGCAGGTGACGGTGAGGGAACGCAGGAAGAAGATCAGCCTGTCTGGATGAGTTTTCCCATTGACCCCGAGACAGGGTACAGAGTAGATCCCGCCACCGGAAATTATCTGGATGCGGAGACGGGAGATCTGATCGACAAATCGGAGGACAACATACCGACCGGAGCGGACCCACGGTAAAGAGTATGGTATGAATGACAGGAAAAGAGAATAAAGTATAGTAATATCATGTTGCAGGGTGTTACATGCTTGAAAGTTATAAAAAAACGTCACACCGCAGGAAAATCACCATTGCCACGGTGCTGTGTGTCATGATTCTGACCGGACTGTTTGTCAGGCTGGTCTATCTGATGGGCTGGAAGTCCGACTACTACTCTGAACTTGCCACAAAACTTCATGAGCGGGAGAGGAGTATCAAGGCTGCCCGGGGAAGAATCTTAGACAGCAACGGGACAGTCATAGCGGACAACAAAACAGTATGCACCGTGTCCGTGATCCACAGCCAGATCAATGATCCGGAAAAAGTGATACAGATCCTTTGTGAAGAGCTTTCCCTGACAGAGGAATATGTCAGAAAGAGAGTGGAAAAAAACAGTTCCATTGAGCGGATCAAAAGTAATGTAGACAAATCCCTTGGCGACAGGATCCGGGAATATGACCTGGCCGGTGTGAAGGTGGATGAGGATTATAAGAGATATTATCCTTACGGAGAACTTGCCAGCAAAGTACTTGGGTTTACCGGAAGTGACAACCAGGGGATCATAGGTCTTGAAGTGGTATATGAAGAGCATCTAAAGGGAACTGCGGGGACGATCCTGACGGTGACGGATGCCGCCGGAATTGAAGTGGAGGAGGCCGGTGAACGCAGAATAGAGCCTGTGGCAGGCAAAGATCTTTGCATAAGTCTGGATATAAATATTCAGTCTTATGCCACGCAGTTGGCCGTACAGGCTATGGCGACCAAGGAAGCAGACAGCGTCTCTATTCTTGTGATGAATCCGAAGAACGGCGAATTGCTCGCCATGGTGAACGTGCCGGAATTTGATCTGAATAACCCATATGAGCTTTCTGAACAACTGATAAGCAGTATAGACGGTCCGGGGGCCGCGGAAGACACGGCAGTGCAGGAATTGTCTCAGGAGACAAAGCAGGATCTTTTAAACAAGATGTGGCGAAACGGCTGCATCAATGATACATATGAACCGGGATCCACGTTTAAGATCATTACGGCGGCTGCAGGACTGGAAGAAAGAGTTGTGACACCGGAGAGCAGTTTCAGCTGTCCGGGATTTATCATAGTGGATGACCGAAAAATCAGGTGCCATAAAGTGGGCGGCCATGGAGGAGAAACCTTTGTGCAGGGAACCATGAATTCCTGTAATCCGGTTTTTATCACCGTGGGGCTGCGGCTTGGCGTAGAGCGGTATTATCATTACTTTGAAAAGTTCGGGCTTATGAAAAAGACAGGTGTTGATCTCCCCGGAGAGGCGGGCACCATTATGCACCGGATGGAAGATATGGGTAATGTGGAGCTAGCCACGGTGGCTTTTGGCCAGTCTTTTCAGATCACTCCCATACAACTGATAACCACGGCTTCCTCCATCATAAACGGTGGCAGACGGGTGACACCCCATCTTGGTGTAAAGATTGTGGACGGGGAGGGAAACGAAGAGGAGCTTTCTTATCCGGTGGCAGAAAATATCGTATCCGGAGAAACGGCAGCAACCATGAGGGAAATTCTGGAAAAGGTGGTGTCGGAAGGGACCGGGAAGAACGGCAAAATAGAGGGTTTCCACATTGGTGGGAAAACTGCTACCAGTCAGACACTGCCCAGAGGAAGCGGAAGATACATCGCCTCCTACATCGGTTTTGCGCCGGCGGAGGATCCTCAGGTCATAGCCCTTGCCATCATCAACAATCCCCAGGGAGTGTATTATGGCGGTCAGGTGGCAGCACCTGTTGTCAGACAGCTTTTTGAAAATATTCTTCCCTATTTAGGGATAATGGCTTATAATGAAGAGTAACGCAGAATGTGGAGGTGAGTGCCATGAAAGGACAAAAGTATCTTGTGGTCGGTTCCGGTATCAGCGGACTGGCGGCAGTGAAACTCCTGGAATCTCAGGGTGCAGAAGTGATCTTATATGACAGTAATTCCAAATTAACCATAGAAGAACTGAGAAAGAAATTGCCGGAGGACAGTAAGGCACAGTGTGTTGCCGGAGAATTGCCGGCAGGCCTTAAGCCGGATTATCTGGTGCTCAGCCCCGGTGTGCCTGTGGACCTTGCCTGGATCAGTGACATGAGAGAGTCCGGCGTTGTGGTTCTTGGAGAAATTGAACTGGGCTATCAGTTTGAACAGGGGCAGGTAGCGGCTATCACAGGTACCAACGGGAAGACCACTACCACTACACTGACGGGTGAAATCATGAAGGCCCATCTGGGAGAAGATAACGTATTTGTAGTGGGAAACATCGGCTATCCCTATACGCTGGAAGCTTTAAAGACCGGCAAAAACACTGTGACGGTGGGAGAAATCAGCAGTTTTCAGTTGGAGACGGTACATACTTTCCGACCGAAGGTTTCTGCTATCCTGAATGTGACACCGGACCATCTTGACCGACATCACACCATGGAGGCTTATGTGGCAGCCAAGGAGGCTGTGGCTTCCAGACAAACCAAGGAAGATATTTGTGTTCTGAATTATGATGACCCCTATACCAGAGATTTCGCAGAGCGCTGTCCGGCAAAAGTGGTTTTCTTTTCTTCCCGGCAGGCCCTTGACGAGGGATATTTTTTGCGAGGGGATATGATCTGCTTGGCGGAAGACGGTGGGATTACAGAGCTTATGAATATCCATACGGACATGACGCTTGTGGGTATCCACAACGCAGAAAATGTAATGGCAGCCATCGCCATTGCGAGAGGTATGGGTGTTCCCATGGACACGATCCTGCAGGTGATCCGGAGATTCCGCGCCGTGGCTCACAGAATTGAATTTATCGCCACCAAGAGAGGTGTGGATTATTTCAACGATTCCAAGGGGACGAATCCCGATGCGGCAATCAGAGGAATCCGTGCTATGAGTAAGCCCACTGTATTGATCGGTGGTGGCTATGACAAACAGAGCGAATACGATGAGTGGATCGAGAGCTTTGAAGGAAGAGTGAAGTGGCTTGTCCTGATCGGGCAGACAAAAGAAAAGATTGCGGAGTGTGCCAGAGCTCACGGTTTTGATAGAATACGCTTTGCAGATACGTATGAGGAATGCCTGAACCTTTGTACGCTTCTTGCGGACGAGGGAGATGCTGTATTATTGTCCCCGGCATGTGCCAGCTGGGGGATGTTCCCGAACTATGAAGTGAGGGGAGAACTGTTTAGAGAATATGTAGAGAGTCTGAAGGAGTGATGCCGGTGGCGGAGCGTACCAGAAAGCGTAAAAAATCACAGAAAACAGAATACTTTTTTGATTACAGTCTGCTGTTTATCATATTGTTCCTGCTGGGTTTCGGCATGCTCATGATCTATTCGGCAAGCTCCTATGAGGCATATCTGGATTACAACGGAGACTCTGCCCATTATCTGAAAAGGCAGCTTTTAGCCTGTATCCTGGGACTGATTGCCATGACGGTGGTGGCCAATATCCCTTATCACTTCTGGGAACGCTTTGCGGTCCTTGGATATGTGCTTTCCATGGCATTGATCCCTGTGGTACTGACACCGCTCGGCATCGAGAGCCACGGTGCCAGAAGATGGTTCAGTATTCCCGGCATACCCCTGCAGGTGCAGCCTGCGGAGGTGGCGAAGCTTTGTATGATCCTGTTCTTGGCCTGTCTTGTCTGCAAACTGGGCAAAAAGGCCGGCTCACTTAAAGGATTTGCCATGATGCTGATCGTATCTCTGCCGCCGGCTGTAATGATCTGGCAGATTACGAACAATTTAAGTTCGGCCATTATCGTAATAGGTATTGCGGTCCTTATGATTTTTGTGGCAGATCCCCATTACAAAAAATATGTACTGATCGTGGCAGGAGTGCTGGCTTTGGTGGCGGCACTGGTATATTGGATTGTTACGACCGATGCGGCCGGAGGCAATTTCCGGTTCAAGCGTATCGATATCTGGCTGCATCCGGAGTCAGATCCGGAGGGTGTGGGCTTCCAGACACTCCAGGCATTGTATGCCATCGGAAGCGGTGGTATCTGGGGAAAAGGTCTGGGACAGAGTATGCAGAAACTGAACTTTCTGCCGGAGGCCCAGAATGACATGATCTTTTCCATTATCTGCGAGGAACTGGGATTGTTCGG
>JAZNMF010000066.1:0-25594 GCA_045579545.1 Acetatifactor sp.
TTCATAGCAAAAATCATATATTGCTTGGTCTAAATTCTACTATAAAGGGTCTGACGGAATTCGTCAAACCCTAAAATGTAGAACTTAGTCTTCAGTATGGAATTTAAGTTTACATGTAGAATTTACTTTTTCACTCAACCTTTTTTATATAAATCTGTTCTTTTTTACCAGAGAGACAAAGTCCTTGTTGTTCCGGGTGTGAGAAAACATCTCCAGTATCTTATCGGCGGCCTCATCCGGCTTCAATCCGTTCAGAGCCTTGCGCATGATGGTGATGGCTTCCAATTCATCCGGTGTCAGCAAAAGATCCTCTCTTCTGGTGCCGGATTTGGCGATATCAATGGCAGGGAAAATACGCTTCTCGGAAAGCTTGCGGTCAAGGATCATCTCCATGTTGCCGGTGCCCTTGAACTCCTCGTATACCACGTCGTCCATCTTGCTTCCTGTCTCCACCAGAGCAGTGGCGAGGATGGTCAGACTTCCGCCTTCTCTCATATTACGGGCAGCACCGAAAAATCTCTTGGGCATATGCAGAGCGGCGGGATCGAGACCACCGGAAAGGGTGCGTCCGCTGGGTGGAACCACCTGATTGTAGGCTCTTGTCAGTCGGGTGATACTATCTGTCAGGATCACTACATCCTTTTTGTGCTCTACCAGACGCTTGGCACGTTCGATCACCATTTCGGAAACTCTCTTATGATGCTCGGGCAATTCGTCAAAGGTAGAATAAATGACCTCTACGTGATCACCCTCAATAGCCTCCTTGATGTCGGTGACTTCCTCAGGACGTTCGTCAATCAAAAGAATCAACATGTGCATGTACGGATTGGCGCTAAGAATCGACTTTGCCACATCCTTCAATAATGTGGTCTTACCTGCCTTGGGAGGGGATACGATCATGCCGCGCTGTCCCTTTCCTACAGGGCTCACAAGATCCATAACTCTCATGGCAATGCTACATCCGGGCGTCTCCAGATTGATCCTTTCATTGGGGAAGATCGGCGTCATATCCTCAAAGTTCATGCGCCTTGCGGCTTCTTCCGGACGGTAACCGTTGATGGACTTCACAAACAAAAGAGCGCTGAACTTCTCCTGCTGAGTCTTGATCCTCTTGTTTCCTCTGATGATATCGCCTGTCTTAAGGCCAAAACGCCTGATCTGGCTGGGTGCCACATATACGTCATTCTCACCCGGCATAAAGTTTTCACAGCGGATAAATCCAAACCCTTCCGGCATTACCTCCAGAATACCGCCGGCCTCAATCCCACTGTCCAATTCCTTGGGATACTGATTCTCATCATATACTTCCTGAGGGCGGTAAGTGCGCTGCTGACGGTCCAGCCCCTCTCCGGGATCCTGTACTTCCTGTCTGTTGTCGCGGGGTTCACTTTCACTGCGCGCAAAAGAATCATTGCGCAACTGTTTTTCGCTGCGCACCGGGGAGTCATTGCGGGCCGGTGCTTCGTTCCGGACAAAAGATTCACTTCTGACCGCACCGTCATTCTTTCTGAAATTCTGATTGCCCCCCTGACTATTGCGCTGATAACTGCCATTCCCTGAAGCTTCGTATCGGCTCTGGCTGCTTTCTACCCTGGACATTCCCTGACTTTCGTTTCTCACATAGCTGATCCGGGAGTCTTGCTTCCTTGGATAATCCGATGCAGGAGTTCTTTCCTTTTCGGTTCTTTCCTCACCGGCAGGTGACTTTCTGACCGCCTCACTCTTCGCCTGTGCCGCCGCTGCCGCTTGGGCTTTGGCCTTATCCTTCTCATCTTCAGCCAGCATCAGCTCGATCAGATCTGATTTCTTTATAGTTGAAACACCTTTCAACCCTCTTGCCTTTGCAAGCTCCTTCAACTGTACCAGCTGCAGCGATTCATACTTTGCTCTCATAAAATTCCTCCGAAAATAACCGGCTGTTGACGCTCTGATACCAATCAGTGCGCAGCCCTGTCAATGTTAACTTCAAATAAAGGGGTATTTTAAAAATTCAACGCAGATGTGTCTTGGACGTGTCACTCAAACCACATTATCCAATTCATAATGTAGCTATATTATAACTTACTTTTCACCAAAAGGCAAGGGCAAAAGACTTGCAAGTTACCTATGATTATTATATAATGAAACCGTTCACAGGACGGCCAACGGCAGAAACCGTAGACTTACGCAGCACTCGCAAACGGAGCGTGTGAACCACAGAAAGGCAGGACGATCGATGCTTCCCACATTCTGGCTGGGCAAACCTTATTACTCATTGGATGCCTATTGTAAGCATACCTTTTCCCATAAGTGCTATAAAATTGCCCTGGATGCCCACATGACCTGTCCCAACCGGGATGGCAAACTGGGTACTCAGGGTTGTATTTTCTGCAGTGCCGGAGGCAGTGGAGATTTTGCCGTAAGTGTCGCAGACCAATCCGTTGACCGCCAAATCGCAGAGGGACTGTCTCTTTTTCATGACAAAAAAGTGGGCAACCACTATATCGCTTATTTTCAGGCATATACCAATACTTACGCACCCGTAGCGTATCTGGAACAGATTTACACCCGGGCACTGGAGCATCCCGAAATCTGCGGTATTTCCATTGCCACCAGACCTGACTGTCTTGCAGACGAGGTTCTTTCACTGATTGCCTCACTCAGGGAGCGTTTTTTTCCAAAATTCATCTGGCTTGAGCTGGGACTACAGTCTATTCATGAAGAAACCGCTGCTTTGATCAGAAGGGGGTACGATCTGCCCTGTTTTAACGATTGCCTGCAAAGGATATCTTTTTATTCTATTCCCGTTATTGTTCACGTGATTCTGGGACTTCCCGGAGAGACTCCTGAGCACATGTTTGCCACCATACAGTATCTGAACAGTTGCCATCCTTTCGGCATCAAGTTACAGCTTCTCCATGTGCTTGAGGGAACCGATCTGGCCGTGATGTACCGGGAAAGCGCTTTTGACGTTCTTTCAAAGGAAGAGTATCTGGATATCCTGATCCACTGTCTTGAATTGCTTGACCCCGGGATCGTCGTCCACAGAGTTACCGGAGACGGACCTAAAGAACTGACCATCGCTCCCCTTTGGAGCCTTCACAAGAGAGATGTCCTGAATACTCTGCATGGACTTATGCGTGAGCGGGGCGCTTTTCAGGGAAGATTATATTATAAAAATCAGGAGGAATATTAATGCTTCAGGATCCGCTGACCTTATACAAATTATTGGTACTTTATATGCTTAACAGAGTATCCTTTCCGCTCACCGCCGCCCAGATCAGTGATTTTGTTCTGGACAGGGGATATACCAACTTCCTGACACTGCAGCAGGTGATCAGCGAACTGACAGAAGCCGGTATGGTGTCGGCACAGACCATCCGCAATCGCACGCACCTTGCCATCACGGATGAGGGAAGAGAGACACTACTCTTCTTTGAGAACCGCATCAGCGATGCCATCAAAAAAGACGTGAACGAACACCTGACTGAGAACGAGTTTGCCCTGCGCAACGAAGTCTCCGTCTTGGGCGATTATTACAAATCCACGTCCGGCGAATACGAGGCACACCTGGTAGCCAAGGACAGAGGCATCAATCTGGTCGACATCACCCTGTCTGTCCCCACAGAGGAAATGGCCGCCTCCATCTGCGACAACTGGCAGAAAAAGAATCAGGAAATCTATCAACAGTTAATAAAGCAGCTGTTTTAGCTGCGTCTTTCCTATCATGCAAAAACGCTCCGCAGCGGTCCTCGCACTGCGGAGCATTTTTTAATGCTTATTCTCTGTATTGATTCTCCTGTTGTCCTGCTGCTCTGCGGATCCGGCGCATATGCTCCTTGATCTTCGCCTCGTATCCGTTGCCACTGGGCCTGTAGAATTCCTTGCCGTTCAATTCATAAGGCAGATACTGTTGCTCTACATAGTGATTGGGATAATCGTGGGAATATTTATAGCCTGTCCCCCGTCCCAGCTTTGCAGCCCCCTTATAATGAGCATCCTGCAGATGCGTGGGGATCGGCAAATTTCCTGTACTTTCCACCTCCTGCATGGCATCGAAAACGGCGTTGCAGGCTGCGTTACTCTTGGGAGCACTTGCCACATAAGAAGCCGCCTGAGACAGAATGATCTGGGCCTCCGGCATGCCCACTCTCTCCACAGCAAGTGACGCACTGACAGCCACGGTCAACGCATTGGGATCAGCGTTACCCACATCCTCTGACGCACAGATCATAATCCGTCGGGCAATAAAGGTCACACTCTCCCCCGCATAAAGCATCCGCGCCAAATAATACACTGCAGCATCCGGATCGGAACCGCGCATACTCTTGATAAATGCGGATATGGTATCATAATGGTTGTCTCCGTTTTTATCGTATCTTACGGCTCTCTTCTGGATACATTCCTGAGCCACATCAATGGTAATATGGATCAGTCCGTCTTCGCTCCTCTGGGTGGTCATCACGCCCAGTTCAATGGCATTCAACGCATGTCTTGCATCTCCCCCTGCAATATCCGCAAGAAAATCCAAAGCATCCTGGTCGATCACCGCCTGATAGGCACCCATGCCACGCTCCGTGTCGTATACAGCTTTCTTCAAAAGCTCCTTTACCGCCTCTTTCGGAATCGGCTTTAATTCAAAAATAATGGATCTGGAGATCAGCGCGCTGTTCACTTCAAAATAAGGATTCTCCGTGGTGGCACCGATCAGGATCAGCGTCCCGTCCTCCACAAACGGCAGCAAATAATCCTGCTGGCTCTTGTTAAATCGGTGAATCTCATCGATGAACAGAATGGTCCTCTTGCCGTACATACCCTGCAGATCTTTGGCCTTGGCAACCACCTCTTCCATATCCTTCTTGCCTGCCACCGTGGCATTGATCTGGGTAAACTCCGCACTGGTGGTATTGGCAATCACCTTGGCCAGTGTGGTCTTACCGGTTCCGGGCGGTCCGTAAAAAATAACTGAACTGATCTTGTCCGCCTTGATGGCACGGTAAAGCAGCTTATCCCTGCCGATGATGTGCTCCTGCCCCACCACCTCGTCCAGGGTACGGGGGCGCATTCTGGCGGCAAGGGGGGATTCCTTTTCCATATTGGTCGTTCTCATATATTCAAACAGATCCATATTTTCTCACTTTCGAAGGCACATTTTATGATCATAACGCCTGCTTTCATTATAGCCGTAAATGGTTTGTTTGACAATACAGAGTTTATCAGTTAGTATGTAATTACAGGCTTGAAACGGTCTGAAATACACGCAAAGGTGATCGTATGAGCAATCAGTTAATCAAGGATAAAAATGCAAAAAACAAGAGTTTTTCAGATCTTTTATATCAGGATACCTTATTCGTCCTGCATTTGTTTACCGTTATTTTCATGTTGATGATCATCGTGGTAATCCCCCTGTATTCGGAGATGACCTACGCCTCCATCGGCTCAAGCAAACGCAGACTGTTCATGGATTTTCTGCCCTTCTACTGGAAGGTTTTACTGCCCATTCTTCTGTTTCATCTGATTTTGCGCATCGTTCTTCTGATTCGTGACGGTAAATTTTCTCCGGCACACCTGCGCGACTGCCTTCGCCATCTGAGCATTACGGACCTCTGTGTCTTCGGATACTTTACAGCTGTTGTGATCTCTTATCTCACCTCCAATTACAGGAGCACTGCATGGGAAGGCTCCCCCGACTGGTCCATGGGCGCATTGACGCAGCTTTCTCTGGCAGGCGGGTATGTTCTGATCACACGCTTCTGGAGCAAAAAGCTATGGATTGTCTGGCTGATGCTTCCTGTCTCCGCCGTCCTGTTTTTTTTGGGCTACCTGAACCGCTTCGATATCTGGCCCATCCCTATGGCCGGTAATCACAATCCGCAATTTATATCTCTTGCCGGCAACATCAACTGGTATTGCGGTTACATGGTAACCGTACTGTTTTTTGCTGTCTATCTTGTATGGTCCGGCAATTTTTCCCAAAAATGGCAGCGAATTCTGCTGTTCTGCTATCTGTTCCTGGGCTTTGGTGCACTGGTCACAAACGGAAGCAGCAGCGGCATCATGACCATGCTTTTCCTCTTTTTTATACTTTTGCTGCTGTCACTTTCAGACGTCCAAAAATTGATCCGTTACTGCGAAATTGCCATGCTTATGGGGACAGCCTGCCTCTTTACTCTGGCACTCCGCTTACTGTTCCCCAAGGCAATCACTTATCAGGAAACCAGCAATAACCTGTTCACCTACACACCACTCCCTGTAATCATCCTGCTTCTGGCAGCGGGAATTCTGCTTGCAAGCCGGCGTATGTACCATAAGAACAAATATCCCGTCAAAGCATTCCTTTTTCTCAGAAAAGCTCTCCTTTGGCTTTTTGTTGCTGCCTTAGCCATTTATGTGATCCTTGTAACCGTAAACACCATATGGCCCGGAAGCATCGGCAGCCTTTCACAGATATCGATCTTTACCTTTTCCCCCACCTGGGGAAGCCGGAGGGGCGCCACCTGGATGGCCGGTGCCATGGCATGGTGGGAACAGCCCTTTCCAAAAAAACTGTTCGGCATAGGACCGGACTGCATGTCCGCTTATTTATATAAGGACGCCTCCGAACCACTGATGCAGATGCTTCAGTCCGTCTGGCCAAACAATGTCCTCTCCAACGCCCACTGCGAATGGCTCACCGTTTTACTGAATCTGGGCTTATTGGGGCTTTTCAGCTTCGGCGGCCTGATCATCAGCGCCGTGTCCCGCTTCCTGAAATACGGTTCAGACAAAGACCTATCACACCACTTCCTTGTGGGGGCCTGCGGCCTGTCCATATTTGCCTACAGCATCAACAACATCTTCAGCTTCCAGCAGATCCTGAACACGCCTCTGATGTTCGTGATCCTTGGTGTGGGAGCCGCCTTCCGCCGAAAAGAATCGTAATTGCTCTGCGGGAACAACTGAATGAGAAATACGCGCAGCAGTGTGCCTTTATGGGTGCACTGCTCTTTTTTTAACACCTTCTGCCACACATATTCCCCTTTCCCTCCACATATGAATATATCACCGATACTGCCGGGAGCTTTATATGAACCAAAAACTGGAAAACCTCCTGAATCTTGCTATAGAAACAGAAGAAGCGGTGCGCATGCAGACTGACAGCCTGAATACAGGATTTGATCCTGCCACACGCACCTGGGAGCTGATCGTAAAATATCACGGCAGCCTCGATGAACTGACAGCCTTAAACATACAGGTAGAGTATCTGATTGCAGGGTATGCGATCCTGACCGTCCCGGAGGAATTGGTAGATGCGGTCAGTGAACTGGAGGAAATTGAATATATCGAAAAGCCCAAGAGATATTTTTACCGGCAGACCATACCTGTGGCAGAGGATTCGTGCATCTATCCTCTCACGAGGCGCAATCCCTTTCTCACAGGGCAAGGGATACTCATCGCTGTGTTGGATTCAGGCATCGACTACGGGCGGACGGATTTCAGAAACGCAGACGGTACCAGCCGGATCCTCTATCTGTGGGATCAAACCGTATCAAGCGGGATACCACCCGAGGGCTTTGGTATCGGCACCGAATATTCTCAGGAACAGATCAATGAAGCACTGCGTGCCGGGGATCTCTCTCAGAGAAGAACGCTCGTCCCCAGTATAGATACAAACGGTCACGGTACTGCTGTGGCAGGTATCGCAGCAGGTTATTCCAATACCGGAAACTTTTATGAAGGTGCCGCCCCACAGAGCAGTCTGCTGATTGTAAAGCTGGGACTTCCCAGAGAGGAAGGCTTTCCCAGAACCACCGAGATCATGCGGGGCGTCACCTATGCCGTAAAAAAAGCCATCCGGCTAAATATGCCCCTTGTGATCAATCTAAGCTTCGGCAACAGCTATGGCTCCCACGACGGCAGTTCCCTGTTGGAACGCTTTCTGGACAACGCCGCAGAGATTGGACGCACGGTCATCTGTGTGGGAAGCGGTAACGAAGGGAACTCTGCCGGTCACGCAGCCGGGGACATTCAGACCACCCGTTCCGTACAGCTGTCCGTTGCCAATTACCAAAAAAGTTTGAGCGTACAACTCTGGACTCATTACAGTGACCGATACCGCATCTACCTCACTTCTCCCGGCGGCCTCCGTCAGGAACTGCCTGCCAACATCCAATCCGGCAAATACACGGTCCGCATGGAACAGACAACGCTCCTGATCTATCTGGGAGAGCCCTCTCCCTACTCCGTGAATCGCGAACTATACATTGAGATGCTGCCCGCAGATACAGGCTCCGCCAACCCTTTTATCAATACCGGAATCTGGCAGTTTACCCTGGAGCCGGTCCGCATCATTGCGGGACAATTCTACCTGTATCTTCCATCGACTGCCGCCCGTAGTGTAGGCACCGGTTTTACCGAACCCACCCCGCAGGTCACCCTCACCATCCCCTCTACCGCCTCAAAAGTCATCACAGTCGGAGCGTACAACAGCATCACCGACTCTTATGCCGATTTTTCCGGCCGGGGATATCCGGACGCAGACCGAACCATCGGCGTGGTGACTGCCGGTCTGGTCAAACCGGACCTTGCGGCCCCCGGCGTAAATATACTTGCCCCGGACTTATTTGAAGGCTATGCTCCCGTGACAGGCACTTCCTTTGCAACTCCCATTGTCAGCGGTGCCGCCGCGCTCCTGATGGAATGGGGCATCGAAAGAGGCAACGATCCGTTCCTCTACGGAGAAAAAGTAAAAGCTTATCTCAGAAGCGGAGCCCGCCCAATCCGCGGAGAAGAAAACTATCCCAACAACCGGGTAGGCTTCGGCGCTCTCTGCGTGGCAGACAGTCTCCCTACATAAAAAAGAATTACTTATTGTAGAACAAACTGCCCCATGCGGAAACATGGGGCAGCAAAAAACTTATATTTCATCATTCTGAATAAAACGCCTGAAGGACGCGGATCGCATACTCCGTATCTTTCGTTCCTGCCGTCTCCACCGCCGAGTGCATGGAAAGCTGGGGTAGCCCGATATCCACACCGGGAACCGACACGTGCGCCGAAGAAATATTGCCAAGAGTAGAGCCGCCTGTAACGTCCGCTCTGTTGGCAAACGTCTGAAACGGCACCCCCGCCTGATTGCACAAATCTTTGATTTTGGCTGCAGTACAGGCATCTGTGGTATACTTCTGTCCGCCGTGATATTTGATGACAATACCTCCATTCAGATAAGGGCGATTGGTGGGATCCGCTTTTTCCGGGTGATTAGGATGCACCGCATGGGCATTGTCCGCAGAGATCAGAAAACTGCCCGACAACATCTGCCGGTATTTTGTTTGAGAGAGACCAAGGGCTTCAACCGTTCTGAACAGCACATCCTCAAGAAACGTGGAGTCCGCTCCCTGCTTCGTACCGCTTCCCACTTCCTCATTGTCAAACACGGCGCACACATTTACATACTCGCCGGGGTCGCTCTTTACCATCGCCTTCGCGGAAGCATAGACACACTGCAAGTCATCCAGTCTGGGAGAAAGGACAAATTCGCCGTTCAATCCGGTTATCCTGCCGGGTTCCCGCACGTATACAAACAGATCCTTTCCAAGGATATCTTCCTTATTCACACCTGCCGCTTCTGCTATCAGTTCCTGCAACAATTCTTTTTTTTCTGCGCTCTCCTCCCCCGCCATCAGCGGAAGCATGTCAACCTGCGGATTGTATTCAATCCCCTTATTCATTTCACGATTCATGTGGATCGCCAGATTGGGGATCACCAGAAGATCTTTATGGATATTGACAAGTCTGGAGGACAGGGCCTCCCCTTCCTTCACAACAATTCTTCCTGCAACGGACAGTGCACGGTCCAGCCACGTGGACAGGATCATGCCGCCATATTTCTCCGTGTTCAGCTTTACATACTGCCCTTCCACAGTCATCTGCGGTACTTCCTTCAGCTTAAAAGCCGGGGAATCTCCGTGAGTTGCCGTAATATGAAAGCCCTTTATCTGTTCTGCATCCGGAAGGTGCAGTGCGATCAGGGAAGAGTCATTGCGCGTCACAAAATATTTGCCGCCGGCCTCTGCCTTCCAATCCTCCTCTTCCTTCCATTCTCTGTAGCCTGCTTCCGTAAGCATCTCTCTGATCAGAGAAACCGCATGAAAACAGGTGGGACTCTTCTTTATAAATGCAAGCATATCCTCTGTTGTTTTTACAAATTCCATACTTATTAACTCCCTTTGACAGCTGCCTGTGCCGTGCCTTTACCGATAAATAATAGACCGGGACAGCTGATCAGCCTTTTCTTTTCCACAAAATACAGATACAATGGCAAGTCCGAAATCGATGGCACATCCCATACCTCGGGAAGTGATCACGTGGTCTGAAACTGCCACGGAGTCATATACCACTTCGGCCCCTGTAAGTTCTTCCTCAAAGCCCGGATAACAGCAGGCTCTCCTTCCTTTAAGCATGCCGCGGTGCCCAAGGACAGACGGTGCCGCGCAGATAGCCGCAACATATTTCCCCTGCGTATAAAAAGCGTCCAGCTGCTTCATCAGTTCCTCGCAGGCCTCCAGATTCCTGGTACCGGGCATACCGCCGGGAAGTACCAGCATGGAAAACTCATCAAAGTCCACATCAGCAAGCAGCACATCTGTCGCGACTCTGATTCCATGGGAACCCTCTGCGACAAGTTCCTCCTCCACGGAAACCATAGTAATCTCTATCCCTGCTCTTCTGCAGATATCAACCACCGTAAGAGCCTCGATCTCCTCAAACCCTTTGGCAAAAAATATTCCGATCTTATTCATATAAAAACCTCCTCTTCCATTCATAACTACCTACATTCTACCTTTACAGGCCGGATTAATCAACTGTATTTTTTTAAATTATAATGAACAAAAAACAGAATTGGGGGATTGACAATTCACGTCATTGCAGTAATATGAAGGTAAGCAGCCGGAAAGCATGCCTGGCACGAAAGGTGCCCGATACAATTACATAAAAAACAATAATCAGGAAAGGATGGATTTTACAATGTTAAAATGCGGTTTTTTTGAGACTGATATCACCCCGGGTCTCGGCAGTGATATCCCCGGTTACTTTGAACCCTGGTACAGCAAAATGATCCTCGACCCCCTTTATGCCCATGCTTTTGCGGCACAGACCGACGGGGATCCCATTGTCATAATCTCTCTGGATTCCGCCACCGTGCAGGAACAGGATTCCCTGCGGATCAGGCAAGGCATTTTTGAAGAAACCGGTATTCCCACCTCCAATATCAGCATCTGCGCCACCCATATCCATACAGGCGGACCCGTGTGCAACCTGTACGGTTGCCTGAGAGAGGATGACTACTGTGATTTCATGGTGAAAAGATCTATCGATGCCGGAATTATGGCATTCAGGAATCTGGCTGACGCCAAGATTGGCGCTGCAAGCTGCGACGTGGAAGGAATCGCTTTCAACCGCCGTTTCCTCTTAAAGAGCGGCGAAGTGCGAATGAACCCCGGTCGTCTCAATCCTGATATTGTAAAATCTGTAGATATCGTCGATCCTCAACTCCTTGTGTTGCGCGTCGACCATGCCGACGGCACACCCATGGGCGTTATCACCAACTATGCACTGCATTGCGACTGTGTAAGAGGTTCCACTCCTCTTCCGGCTTACAGTGCCGACTTTCCCGGCGTGATCCGCAAAAGAATGCGGGAAGCCTACGGTCAGGATCTGGCCTGCGTATTCCTCACAGGCGCCTGCGGAAATGTGAACTCCGTGGATGTTACCAAACCCAGAGAAGAATCCAAGAATTATCTGCCCATCGGCAACATACTGGCAGATGCCGCCAAGGAGCTCTTTGACAGCATCGTTACAGAGGATACCGATATTGTAAAATGCATAGATAACGAAACGGTTTGCCGCATGAGAAGACCCACCATGGAATTATATGAAAAGGTCCAAATCGAAGTGTATAAGAAAGAAATGCTCAAAGTAATGGGCCTTCCTGAGGAAGATGTTACCGTCAGAGCCTGGACAGCACGCATCGGTGACTGTGCCATCCACATGCTTCCCGGCGAACTTTTCGCTTACTTCGGTCTTGAACTGAAGAAGAGAACCGACTGCAAACATACTTTTGTGGCAGAACTGAGCAATCAGGGCATCGGTTACATTTACACAAAAGAAGCTGAAGTGCAGGGGGGCTATGAGGCGATTCCCTCTACTTATGTGATCATGAACAGCGATACCGGCTACCGCATGGTAGACGCGGCCATTGATAATATCAGCAAACTGCTCTGATCTTCCTTACCCACCAACAGGAGTACTCTATGGAAATCGAACGAAAATTTACGATCAAAGCCTTACCGGAAAATTTAACATCCTACCCGCACCATCACATTGAACAGGCTTACCTGAGTGATGAACCGGTAGTGCGTGTCCGCAAGGAGGATGATTCCTACTATCTCACCTACAAAGGAAAAGGGATGATGGCACGGGAAGAGAGCAATCTGCCTCTGAACGAAGCCGCCTACTATCATCTGCGTGCCAAAGCAGACGGGAATATTATTTCCAAGACCAGATACTGTATTCCTCTGCCAAATCCCCGGTTCAAGCCGGGCAGTCCCACACCGCCGGACGATTATTCCCTGACCATAGAGCTGGATGTATTCGACCCGCCCTTTGCCCCGCTTATCATGGCAGAAATAGAATTCGGGAGCAAAGAAGCTGCCGAAGCCTTCTTTCCTCCCGATTGGTTTGACAGAGAAGTTACTTATTGCAAAGAATATCACAACTCTCACATGGCTTTACACACGAAAGTGTAAAGCCATATTTTTTCATTACTCCATTGTCTGAACCTGTTCTCCCACGCGTTCGATCCCGGCTGCCTTCAGAAGCTGCTGCGTATAAGGATGTTTAAATGAGGTGTATACCTCCTCCACTGTTCCACTCTCCGCAATCTTTCCCTCTTTCATGATCATCACATGGTCACATATCTCGTAAACCACCCGAAGATCGTGGGAAATAAACAGGATCGCCAGACCCATCTCATCCTTCAACCTCTGCAAAAGTTCCAAAATCTGTGCCTGTATGGTTACGTCCAGCGCAGAAACCGGTTCATCTGCCACCAGCACTTTCGGCTCGCTCATCAGCGCAAGTCCAATGGCCACCCTCTGCCTTTGACCACCGGAAAGCTGTCCCGGATAACGGCCTGCAATATCCGGCTCAAGTCCAACTTTTTCCAGCATTTTAAGGACCTTTTGCCGACGCTCCTCCTTCGTAAGCTTTTCCTTGATCTTAAGGGGCTCCTCCAGGATCCATCCAACGGTCTTCATGGGATTCAACGAACTGTAGGGATCCTGGAAAACCATCTGTATCCTTTCCGGATCTCCCTTGACCTGTCCGCTGTAGTCCTTAATCAGACCTACGATCACTTTGGCAAGGGTGCTTTTTCCGCATCCGCTCTCCCCTACCAGTCCCAGCACTTCTCCTTTGTGCAGGGTAAGATCCACACCTTTCAGTACACGATTCTCCTGTTTCTTACCGAACAGTCCCTTGGAGGAATAATAGCTGACACAGATATCCCTGACCTCGAGAACCTTCTCTTCTTTCGAAAAATCCTTGGTTTCCTTTTTTCCGTCACAGTCCGGTATCGCCGCAATCAGGTGTTTGGTGTATTCTTCCTGCGGGCTCTTGAAAATCTGCTCTGTGGGACCTTGTTCTACAATGTACCCATTCTGCATAACCACCACACGTCCGCAAAGCTTCCGTACAAGACTCAGATCGTGAGAAATAAACAGAATAGAGGTTTTATACTCTCTGTTCAGCTTCTGTAAAAGCTCGATGATCTCAGCCTGTATGGTCACATCCAGCGCTGTGGTAGGCTCATCCGCAATCAGAATCTTTGGTCGGCACACGATGGCAGCAGCGATCATCACTCTCTGCCGCATACCGCCGGAAAGTTCATGGGGATACTGCCCGTATATTTTTTCCGGATTGGGAAGCTCCGCCTCGGAAAGGGCCCAGAGCGCTCTCTCATAGCGTTCTTCTTTAGTCATCTGCGTGTGCAGACGAAGTGCCTCTTCCACCTGCTCGCCGATCTTCATCACCGGGTTCAGACTGGTCATGGGCTCCTGGAAAATGATGCTGATATCATCTCCCTGAAATTCCCGCATCTGTTGTCTGCTGCAGGTCAACAGCTCATGACCCTCAAACAGAATCTCGCCGCTCTTTTTCATATCGTGTCTGGACAACAGCCCACAGATTGCAAGCGCACTCATGGTTTTGCCCGACCCGGACTCTCCGACAATTCCCACGATATCTCCTTCCGCCATGGTCAGATCGAAATCATATACCACAGTCTCCGGCACAGAGTGATCGTGAAATTCAATGTTTAAATCCTTAACCTCCAGCATAACTACCTCTCTTCCAGGCCGTCAGCCAGAAGGCTGAAGCCAAGCACCAGCGCCACAATGGTAAGGCCGGGGAACAAAGCATACAAAGGCTGTGAAAAAAGAAAAGTCTGGGACTCCGACAGCATCCTTCCAAGGCTGGCATCCGGTGGCTGCACGCCGATTCCCAGATAACTCATGCCCGCTTCTGCCAATACCGCATTGTTAAAGCCGATCATCAGTGTAGGGATCAATACCGGCAAAATATTCGGCAGAATATGCACAAACATGATACGCAGGTGACTGCATCCCATGAGCCTTGCATTTTTTACGTAATCCATCTCCCTCTGCTTCAGATACTGGCTTCTCACCACTCTGGCAAAACTGGGAATAAAGGCAATGCCAAGGGCCACGATCACCTGATACTTTCCGCTTCCCAGAAGACTGATGACAACCAGTGCCAACAAAATACTGGGAAAAGCAAACAGTGCATCGATAATGCGCATCATCACCTCATCGATCCAACCGCCAAAATAGCCTGTGAATGCACCGATCAGAATGCCAATGCCGGCACCGATACCCACCGTTCCCAGGGCAACCAAAAGCGTGGTCCTGGCTCCCACCATAACACGGGTAAAAATATCCCTTCCGTAATTATCACAGCCAAAAGGATGGGCAGGCGAGATTCCCGCAAACTTCAGATTGATATCCATGGCCTCAGGATCATGGGGCAGGAAAAAGACACCCGTCAGGATCATCAACAGGACCAATCCGGTCAGGATACTTCCCAGGATCAGATTGTAATTTTTCTTATTCTTCTTCATGATTGCTCCTCCAGACGAATACGGGGATCAATCCAATGGTAAATCAGATCTACCAGACCGTTAATGAGAATCACTGCAGCCGCCAGACACACGATCACAGCCATGACCACCGGATAATCCCGGTTGGATATGGACGTCATCAGGATTCTTCCGATTCCCGGTATGCCAAACACCTGCTCCACAATGATACTTCCCGCGATGATATCGGTAAATGTCATCCCCAGAAAGGTCACCACCGGCAACAAAGCATTCTTCAAAACATGCCTGTACAACACGTTTTTGGTGTTATTGCCCCTGCTGTATGCGGTTCTGACATAGTCCATCTTCTTTTCTCCAATCAGACCGCTCCTCAAAAGCTTCACCGTCATGGATATCTTCGGCAGAGCTATCGCTATGGCCGGAAAGATCATATAACCCAGAAAGCCGCCAAAACTCTCGGTGTAGGATACATATCCTCCCGGGGTAAACAGCTTCAGCACGATTCCAAACAATAATGTGATCAGTATACCCGCAAAAAAGGGTGGAATTGCCATAATTACCTGATTTACCGCATAAATCACCCGATCTGCCACACTTCCCTCATGTTTTGCCGTATATAATCCCAAAGGAATTGATACAGCAAGGATCATCACCATGGACAAAACGCTCATGGTAACGGTAATAGGCACTTTGTCCGCCAGCATCTGCGTCACCGGCAGTCCATAACTGTAGGATTCTCCCATATCACCTTTCGCAAAGCTAAACAGCCAGTCTCCGTAACGGACCAAAAACGGCCTGTTCAGCCCCATCTCTTCTCTCAGCGCTTCCACTCTTTCCGGTGTCGCCTCAGTTCCAAGCTTAGCCAAAGCAGGGTCTCCGGGGATCACCGTAAAGCACAGAAAAACCAGAAAAGAGACCAGCAAAAGCGTAAGGCACATGGTCGCAATCTTTTTACCAACGTACTTCACCTGCGGTCTCCTCTCATTATCTCACGTTATTCTTCACCAACAATATACAGCTTCGAGAAATCCTGCACATAGAGAGGGTAAAACTCATAGCCTGCATATTTCTTATTCAAAGCCACAAACTCCGCCATATCCTGAATATAAACGTTCGCAGCGGTCTCCGTCAGAATCTCCTGACACTCCTTGAAAGCAGCCGTGCGCTCTTCCTCATCGATGGAAGTCTCAGCTTTTGCATAAATCTTATCATATTCCGGATTGTTATAATTAATAAAATTCTTGGAACTGCCTGAGGTAAACCGGATCAGCATGGAACTTGCCGTCAGGCTGGAGGCGTCCAGACCAACAACCGTACCCTCAAATTGTCTTCCGGTGTAAACATCGCTCACCCAGGTCTCCCACTCGATCAATTCAATCTTAGCGTTCACATTGATCGCTTTCAGTTCCTGGGCAATCACCTGCGCTGCCTCTACATGCGGTGCGTAATTGGAAGGCACCTTTACGGTAAAGGAGAAGCCGTCCGGATAACCCGCATCAGCAAGCAGCTGCTTTGCCTTCGCCACATCCTTGGTATAGTGCTCTGCCAATTCCGGCACATAATACTTGCCGAAAGCCGGGAACATGGAACTGCCTACGGGAGTGCCGTGACCGTCCGATGTCATATCCAGAATATACTGCTTATCTACCGCATAGCACAGTGCCTGGCGAACCTTCTCGTTATTGAAAGGTTCCACAGCATGATTCAGATACAAAGCCTGCACCAAATTCATGGTTCCTTCCAGCACCTCAAATTCACCATTCAGCTGAGAAGCCTGTGTGGAGGTGAGTCTGGCATACATATCAATGGCACCGCCGTTTAAGTTCATAACGATGGAATCCGCATTGGCACATACTTTCAGCACCACCTTCTTAATGTGTGCCTTTTCGCCCCAATACTCCTCAAACTTCTCCATGACAAAGCTCTCCTGCGGAGCATGGGATACAAACTTGTACGGACCTGTTCCGATGGCTACTCTATCCGGATCCTGATTGGAGGCCGGAATGATGGCCGAATCCAGTGCTGCCAAAAAATCTGCATTGGACTCCTTCAAAACAATCTCTATCGTCTTATCGTCCGGTGTGTTGACAGCCGCAATATTAGTAAACGCCGCTACCAACAGGGCTCCCTGATCGGCATCGGCGCATCGTTCAATCGAATATTTCACATCCTCTACTGTGACCGCACTGCCATCGTGGAACTTTACTCCCTCTCTCAGGGTAAATGTGTAAGTCTTCTTATCCTCTGATATCTTGTAATCACTGGCTACAGCGGGTTTTAAATTACCATTGCTGTCCGGCTTCACCAGACCTTCAAACATATTGAAAAATACCTCTTCTGTTCCTGCCGCAACTGCTTTGTGTGGGTCAAGACTGTCCTCTACGTCCTGAGGTATTCCAATGGTAATCTGAGATTCGGTACTCTCACCCTGCCTCTTACCTGAACATGCGCTCAGTGTAAGGGCCAGTGACAACACAACCATCAGAAGAGCATTCAAACGCTTCCGCTTCATTGTGTCCTTCCTTTCGCGAATAAATCTCAAACAAATTATGGTCAGGAATATACTCTAAAGAATATATTCTTATGGCTACATTATAACCCCATTCCTATCAAAAAACAAGATATTCCAACTGTGTACCGAAAAAAATACCAGAAACAGCGCGGATCTTAAATATTACTATACTGTCGGCAGCTCTTTTCTTTCCCTGCGCGATAGTCCTTGACAAAGCCGGTCGGACAAGGTTATAATTCAAAAGGTAGCCTCGTAATACGGCTACCCGACATACGCGGATATGGCGGAATTGGCAGACGCGCTGGATTTAGGTTCCAGTGGGCGACCGTGCAGGTTCGACTCCTGTTATCCGCACTACAAAATATGTTTGTACTACACATAAAAAAGAGCCAAAAATGCCGTATTTATCAGCATTTCAGGCTCTTTTCCCGTTATCGGTTACAAAATAATTTTGTATCGCAAAAACCACAAAAACCTACTTTTTTGTCATGAATTTTGTCACGTTCATTTTATGTTTGCTTTATCAATTTTAATAAATAAAATAATGTTATCCTCACCAACTGAGAGGCATTCAAACTTGCCGCAAAAACCATACCGGAACACAATCCCATTATTCTTCATGCCCGTGCAGTGGTAATGCCTCACAGGACCTTCTACTAATATTTCTGTACAGTACGATATGCACGTTTGACTTCCTCATATCTCATTGACATTATTTAACAATTCTGCTATACTAATATTAGTAGAAGTACGGGCTTGAAAATCCGGGCTGCTTTGTGCAGAGTCTTCTACTATTTTTTTTGCCCGAACTGAGTACAAAGAGCCGAACTCAACCAATTCTGTTTGCCCTGTAGTCATTTCACCTTTTGTCTCGGCATACTTAGGAGAAAATACCTGCAGGTCATTGTAAAACTCTTGTCATATGTAACATGCATAGGCATCATATGACACCTCAAACCCCTTTTCTTCGGCAATCGGCACAAGCTCATCATAGCCGGCCAATCCATTATGCGAGAAATGATTTACCACACACCTGGTATGCGTATCCATCCTTCCCATCTCCGTAAGCTGCTGACGCAGGATACCATTGCCGGTCAATCCCATATGTTGCCTGTTATCCCACTCTAAAAGCACATTGGTACAGTCAAAGGAAATCAGATCAAGGCAGATATCCAGCTTCGCAAGATACTCCATGGTCTCTTTCGGCAAAAGGCCCGTATCGTTGGCATAGAGTATAGACTTGCCGCCCTTCTCGATCAGATAAATCACCGACTGTTCTTCACTTCCCTCAATCCTGTGATCTGCATTCAGTGCTGTGATCTTGTATCCTTCCGCACAAAAAGGCACAAAGGGAGTTATCGCATGAAGCTCCACCTCACCCGCTTCCAACATTCCGTCAATACTGCGACACATCTCCCGGTCTGCGCGAATGACATCCATAACAGCCTGCGTTCCGTAAAGAGCAAAAGGCTTACCCTCCTTAAGATGAGCAAAGCCTTCCCGCCTCATCCCAAGCTCTGTGGGACAAAGATGATCGGAATGACTGTGCGTGATCAGGCAGGTGCTGATCTTATGAAGCGGCAGTCCGTACATGAGCACGTGAAGATAGGTGTCAGCCGGAAAATCAATCAGAATCTTGTCGTCCACCAACGCCTGGCTTCTGGTACGCACATTCCGTCCGCCCTTCTCTCTGGCTTTCGTACAAGTGTCGCAGTCACAAAACAGTGCCGGAACTCCTTCGGCCGCTGCGGTTCCGTAATAGGTCAATTTCATAAAGCATCCTCCTCTTGCGCCCTTTTTCGCCAATAACTATTGGCCGATGCGACTGATAATCTTCTTATTGATCCGGTTCAGGAAAAAGGTACTCATCGCCACACTCATCAGCTCCGCAATGGGGAATGACCACCAGATCAGATTCACATTGCCCGAAAGCGACAACAGATACGCCACCGGAAGCAACACACACAGCTGGCGGGATATGGACACAATCATACTGTAAACACCGTTGCCCAGAGCCTGAAACACACTTCCCACCACGATACAGTATCCGGCAAAAAGGAAGCTTAAGCAAATCGTCCGCAGAGCCGGCTTTCCAATCTCCAAAAGCTCCGGCGTAGCGTTAAAGAAGCTGATCAGCTGTCCCGGGAACAGTTCCATAACAAGAAGTCCCAGAAGCATAATGCACACAGCGTATTTGACAGCAATCTTTATAGTACCGGTAACACGCTCTCTCTTTCCTGCGCCGTAGTTATAGGCAATGATGGGAACCATACCATTGTTGAGACCGAATACCGGCATAAAGATAAAGCTCTGCAGCTTAAAATACACGCCAAACACCGTCTGGGCCGCTCCAAAGGAAGCCAGAATCAGGTTCATACCATAGGTCATAATGGAACCGATGGATTGCATTACAATGGAGGGCAAGCCCACTTTATAAATATTGCCGATCAACCTGAGATTGGGTCGGAACCTGTGAAAACTCAGATGAATCTCACGATTACATTTCAAATTGAAAAACAAAGCCAGCAACGCTGCAGCAATCTGCCCGATCACCGTAGCCATGGCCGCACCTGCCACTCCCATCTTCGGAACACCGAAATATCCGAAGATCAGAATGGGATCCAGGATCAGATTGATAATGGCACCTGCTCCTTGCGTGAGCATGGTATAAAAAGTCTTACCCGTAGACTGCAGAAGTCTCTCAAGACAGGTCTGCATAAAGATGCCAAAGCTGGCAGTGCAACAGATTGTCAGATAGGTCACTCCGTACTCCCGCACCTGTGGGATCGTTGTCTGGCTTGCAAAGAACGGCCCGCTCACAAAAATACCCACCAGCGCAAACACCACGAAACTCATCATTTCAATAAAAATACCGTTCACAGCAATCTCATTGGCCTTCTCAAAATCCTTCTCCCCAAGAGTCTTGGACAAAAAAGCATTGATACCTACAGCTGTTCCTACGGACACTGCAATCATCAGACTCTGTATCGGAAAAGCAAGCGATACCGCCCTTAATGCATACTCATTGATCTGAGATACAAAGATACTGTCCACTATATTGTAAAGTGCTTGCACCAACATAGATATCATCATTGGCAGTGCCATCGACACTAAAAGTTTATTAACGGGCATAATGCCCATCTTATTCTCCTGCTGCATATAAATCCTTTCCGGCCGGCATACAAACACCGGCGTCCCTTACATAATATCGTTCCTGCGCTCCATGATAATCGTGGATTGCCAATTGCCGAAAATGTTCTTTGCAATATTTTCTCTGTATCCGATCTCTCTGAAACCACATTTTTTGTGCAATTCAATACTTGCAATATTATCATAAAAAATAGAGGAATACAATGTCCAATACCCAAGCTTGTCAGACTCTTCACATAGCCTGTTCAGCAGCATGGTGCCGATTCCTCTGTGAAGATGGTTTTCATCCACATAGACGCTCACCTCAACAACCCCTTTATAATGAGGCTTACTCGACGTGGGAGATATGGCCGCAAAGCCCACAACACAACCTTCTGATTCATATACAAAGCGACAGTCCTTGCAATGGCCAACATCCCACTCCGCATATGAAGGGCACTCTGAAGCAAAGGAAGCCTTTCCTTTTTTCAGGGCTTGCTTATAAATTCGCTCTACACTGCTCCAGTCTTCTGCTTTCATCTCTCTTGCTGCCAGCTTTTCTTTTATCATAACTAAAATGGCTCCTTTTACACTATTTCCTCGTATATGTCACATATGTATACGGAATTTCTCCATCGAACTTCTCGTTCACTTCTTTCATAAACTGCTCTTTATCAAAAACCGGGAAATAAGTATCTCCCTCCACATCCAGATCAATTTCGGTAATATACATTTTTTCCACCAATGGCAAAGCTTCTTCGTAAAGTCTTGCACCGCCGGAGATATAAGCATTCCTATCTCCTGCCATTTCGATGGCTTCCGCCAATGATTTTGCCGTAAAGCAGTTTTCACCGGTAAATTCTTTGGTGCCTGACACCACAATGGTTGTCCTGTTAGGTAACGGCTTTCCTATCTCTTCGTAAGAGAGCCTTCCCATGATAACAACATTCCCTGTGGTCAACTCTCTGAATCTCTTCTGCTCCCCTTTGATTTTCCAGGGGATACATCCCTTATTACCGATTACCTGATTTTTTGCAAAAGCAACTATAAGTGCGATCATATCTTATCCTCCTTGCTAAATAAAAGTACCTTTCCTATTTACACTCTTTTCCACAAAGCTAGTCAGCACTCTGAACCCATTCTAATTCCTTTGCCGGTAATACTATATAATTATCAGCTCCTTCACCCACCCGCAAAATTACGTTATTAATTCCTGCTTGAATGATGGTCCGTGCGCATAACGGGCATGGCTTTGCTTTATGAATTGAGTTATCTTCAGGATTTATTCCCGCCAAATACAAATCTGCTCCTATAGTTTGCTGCCTGGAGCAATTCAATAACGCATTGGCTTCTGCATGGACGGCCCGACATATTCCATACCCTTCTCCTTGGTGCATATTACGTTCTATCCGAGGGCACATTCCTAAATCACAGCAATTTTCAAACCCTCTGGGAGCACCGTTATAGCCTGTTGAAATAACAACATCGTCCTTCACAATAACAGCACCATATTTTCTCTTAATGCACGTACTTCGATATGCAAAAACTTCTGCACAGTTTAAATATGTATCTATTTTTGAAATCCTCTTTCCATTTTCCGGTATAACCATATGAGACCTCCACAAACTAACAGCTATCTAATTCCTTCCCACTCTTCCATGAATTCAGAAATATATTCTTTCATATACGTTTCTCTATTTTGAGCAATAGCCTTTGCTGACTTTGTATTCATCAAATCTTTTAAATTAAAAAGTTTTTCATAAAAATGATTAATCGTTGTAGAAATATGATTATTATACTCTTCAGCATCCATATTTAACTTTGGACTAATATCCGGATCGTACATTGCTCTGCTATGATTCCCACCATAAGCAAAGGCTCTTGCTATTCCAATAGCGCCAATAGCATCCAACCTATCTGCATCTTGGACACATTTCCCTTCCAATGTTTTGGGACATACCGAATCAATTCCTCTATAGGAAATCTCGTCTATGATCTGACATAATAAATCAATAGTTGCCTTGTCAATATTATTTATCTCTAAAAAACTTCTTGCTTTATTCTTATTTGCATGCGTTTCTGGGGATAATTTTATATCATCTACATCGTGTAATAGTGCTGCCAATTGTACAATTTCCAAATTTGCTTCTTCTTTTATAGCAATATGTGTTGCCATTTTATAAACGCGAAATGTATGAAAAAAATCATGTCCACTGTAGTCCGTTTCAAAAACTCCTCTAACATATTCTAATGCATTATTTATTATTTTTTCCATACGTCACCTACAAAACTCCATTTCCCGCTATTGACAGCTTAAATCTACGGGATTTTTTTATCACAAAAATCAGTCTCTTAGAAAAGCATCAAAATTCTGGCAACTCAATAAATTCTACACCTTTTTCATTTGTCACACCCGCATATAGCTTATCTGAAAATCGTCCCACTGAACAGTAATGATCTACGACATACTTTGCTGTATATGGCATTTCCAGGTTTCCGATTTCTTTCACAGAAAACCACTTCAAGTTCCCTTCACTTGAAACCAAATCATCATTTATGCTTTCTTTTAGATTGGCGAAAAAATAATAATTTTGCCTTATTTCTCCTTTAGTCCATCGCAAAGTAACGTATCTAAGGGAGAGGTTTTGTATATCATTTTCACAAAGCCCCAACTCTTCATTCATTTCTCTTAATACACATGCTCTTGGATCATTTAATTCAGACTCTTCAAAGTGGCCGCCGGCAGAACCTGTCCATACATTATTTACAACTCTTCCGCCCTGCTTGAATAATAGCAGCACCTTATCGCCTTTGAACAAATAAATGGCCGTCATGTTTCTTAACTGACCCATAATAACCTCACTCCGTAATAATAGATTTTTCTAACCTAAGGCAATCTTTCCGGTTACAATATCCGCAATTACCTCTACTAAAAACTCGTGCTCCTTTTCTAAAACCCTTGCTCCTAATTGTTCCGGTGTATCATTTACAAATACCGGGACCGTTGTTTGAGCAACAATTTCTCCGCTATCGTATTCAGCACTTACTCTGTGAATAGTTACTCCTGTTTCCTTTTCTTTTGCATCTATAACAGCAGTATGTACATTTATTCCGTACATACCTTTGCCACCAAATTTAGGAAGCAAAGCAGGATGTATATTAAAAATTCTATTGTTGTATTTTTTAAGGATAGATATATGCAACATTCTCATATATCCTGCCAAAAATATCATATCAATCTTATATTCCGCCAACACATCAAGTATTTCTTTTGCTAACAATTCTTCACTTCCGCATTTTTTTGCACTAAGATGATACGATGGTATATTTTCATTGTTGGCTCTTTGCAAAGCCATTGAGCTGCCATTATTACTAATAACAACTGCAACATTCGCCTCTATCTTATTATTTTTACATCCATCTATTATTGCTTGCAAATCACTACCACCGTGAGACGCAAAAACTGCTATGTTCATTTGTAATTCCTCCATATTCAAAAATTGAGAATTTGTTGCTCCGTCAAACTGAAAGTTTCGAGTGCTTTATATATTGTCATTCTTTCATCTTATTATAATCCTCTTGCAAAATAGCATATAAATATTTATCGCACCACTCGTGATTAAGAGCACTATTCCCACGATAATATTTAACATAATGCGCTTCTCTACGCATTCCTATCTTTTCCATAATTCCATAGGAACCCTTATTTAATGTATTGCAATCAGCAATAATTCGTCTGAGCCCAAGTACCTCAAACCCTAACTTTAATAGTGTATTACCGATTTCTGTGCCATAACCTTGTCTCCAATAATTACGATGTAATTCCCATGCTAATTCTGCAGGGTCTTTATCCGTAAATGCTAATTCACAAGATCCTATAGTTTCTCCTGTTTGTTTTAATACAACAGCATATCTATAATTTACGCAAGGTTTCTGTTCGGCGCATTTTATACCCCATTCAATATATTTACGGACATCCTTTTCATTTTTGGGTTCACTTGAACGATATTTAATATTTTCAATATTACTTAACATATCATAAAAAACAGAATAATCTTCTAAGCAATATTTTCTAAATAGTAATCTCTCTGATTCAAGTTCTATATAATTCATAATATCACCACCAAATTCAAATCATCTGTTGCTTTCACACTCTCCGTAAGCTTGGAATTTGTATTTCTATCAAGTTTGAATTCATACCATCTATTATTCTAAAATTATACGAAACATACAACTGTCTGCTCCATTACGAACAGTTTGAATTGTTTCAACAGTAATATCTCTATCTGGAAGCAATTGTGAATACAAAAAAATTAAGGCCTGTCTTGAACACTCACATTTCGCTTTACCATCATCATTTTTCCAATATAATCATAATAGAACCCTCCAATTCTTCATTCCATTCGCTATATTCAAGCGCCTCGTCGCCTTGAAACATGACAGTTTCTTGTATGAACCATGCAAATTGTCTTACAGCCATCTATTGCAAATCACTACCACCGGGAGACGCAAATATTGCTATGTTCATTTGTAATTACTCCATGTTTATAACTTGTAGTTTATTTAGCTTTTCTTGCCACATAGGTAATTACATTGGTATTCAAACGACTTGTGTATGATTCCCTTGGAATGTCATATTGCTGTGCAACAGTAGATGTCTTTAAGATTTCCCAATCAATAAATAATTCATCCAGAATTGCTCGAATTGTTTCTGCCGGAAAATTGACTTCAAATTGAGCTTCCATAGGCTCGTTTGTTTCCACGCACATTTCTACAATGTCGGAATTAATGACTAAACATACGATGCCATTCTTATG
>JAZNMF010000067.1:0-19616 GCA_045579545.1 Acetatifactor sp.
CCCATCCCTATGGTCAGGGCTGACCTCGCCAAGCACCGACGTCTTTCAAGGGCCTCTTGTCCGAACATCTGCACTCCTCACATCGGGTTTGAAAGCGCCGTAAGGATGCCGGCGAACAGCCACATTTTGTCAGACAATAACGTTAAAATTAGTAAATTAGTGTTGCAAAAATGCTATTCCAAATGTTATAATTTGGGTAAAACGTATTATATTGGAGGGTTATGCACCTGACGAGGAGGAAAGACATGAAACAATCGAAAAAGACAAAGAAGATGTTGATTTCCGGCGTGTTATCGATCGTACTTTGCCTGGCTATGCTTGTGGGTTCTACACTTGCATGGTTTACTGACGGTATCAAAGTTTCGGCAGATATTCAGGTCGGACAATTTGACGTCGCTTTACAGAAGTATGTAAACGGCGCGTACAAGAACATTGGAGTGAAGGACGGGGACAATTCCTACAACTACAATGACTCTTTGTTTGACGAAGACGGCTGGTATCCGGGACGGACGGAAGCCTATTATCTGGCAGTGGATAATGCCGGCACCGTGCCGCTCAACTACGATCTGACGCTTACCTTTGCCGGCGAACTTTTGAGCGTACTGGAGTATGCGATCATTGACGGCGTAGAGGCAGGCAGTGCAGCAGCTACTGCGCTGGAGGCGAGTCTTTCCGACTGGGATCAGGTAAAAACTGCATCAGGCGGACGTACCGATGCTATGGCAGCCGGAGACCTTCAGGTGGTTCCGGACGGTCATCTTGCAATCGATGGGACCGACTATTTTGCTGTGGTTCTTTATATGAAGGACGATGCAAGCAACGATTATCAGGGTAAAACCTTCACTGTGGAGGCAGAATTAAATGCATGGCAGGTTGAGAGCCCTGTAGCGATGAATGAAGTGCCTGCAGGAAATTACTTTGCCGACTATACCTTAGTGAAAGAATATGATTTTGAAAATAATTTTGCATTCAGCAGCTGGAAGCCTGCAGGACAGGAGACCGGCGTGATTCCTCACGTTTCAAGTACCACCGGTACCGTTACTGTGGCTGAGGGTGGCGGAAACCACTTTGCTAAGCTGGAGAGAGTATTCACCAGCGCTACCAGACCGGATGATCATCCCGGAGAGGTTCGTATCAGAGCATATGAGATCAAAACTCCGGTTGAAAATGAACGTGTTGTACTGTATTCCTTTGACATCATTGAGCTGATCGAGGGCTCCTTTATGATGCTTCCTGCATACATCAGAATGTATAATGGTGTTGTATGGAATATTTCCGGCACTACCCCGGTAGAGATCGTTGATATCTCTGACGGCAAGTGGCACAATGTGGCATTTGAAGTGAACCTGGACGAGAATACAACTACCTATTACGGAGACGGCGTTGCCAAGACCGTATCGAATGGCACAGCAGCCCTGCTTGATTATATGGAGCTTAATTCCCACAGATTTGGTGTTCCTGAGGAAGAGTGGACCAATGATGTTGGTGTCGGCCTTGATAATCTCAGAGTGATGCTGCCTCCTGCAACAGCGCCTGCGCCCACACCTGTACCGGATCCCTTTGCAGATTATGTGACAACGAAGCTTTATGACTTTGAAGAAGATAACTTTGCCTTTGAGTCCTGGAATTCTGCAGGCGTATACAACGGAGTATGGGCATACAACCAGACGACTTCTGCCGGTACGATCAAGGTAGTATCTGACGGCGAGAACCATTATACCAAGCTTGAGCGTATCTATGCAGACGCTACCAGACCTACCAGCTATCCCGGAGAGATGCGTATCAGAGCATATGCGATCCAGGAGCCTGTGAAGGATGAGAATATCGTGGTATATTCCTACGATATCGCAGAATTCACCTCCGGCGTTTCTCTGAATATGACGAATAATCTGAAGCTGGTGAACAGTGTGGTTTACTTCTTCAAGAACAGCTCTACGGCGCCTGTTGCGATTGTAGATCTTTCTGACAAAGACTGGCACAATATTGCAGTGAAGCTTGATGTGGAGAACGATATTGTCAGCTATTACGGCGACCATGAACTCAAGGCAGAGATAGAGGGCATGGGCTTTACACCGTTTGAATATTATCAGATCGGAACCAACTTAAGCGGGTATCCCGCAACCTCTGATGAGGATAAAGTCGGCGATCTCAGTATCGGTATTGATAACTTCAAGGTAAGGATACCCAAGAAGGATCCGTTTGCAGGATATACACTGAAGAAGATTCATGACTTTGAGGATCCTGACTTTGCCTTTGAGTCCTGGAACGCTGCAAACGTGTACAACGGAGTATGGGCATATAACCAGACAACTGCTGCCGGCACCATTAAGGTAGTAGCTGAAGGTGAGAACCACTACACCAAGATTGAGCGTATTTACACAGATGCGACCAGACCTGCCAGCTATCCCGGAGAGATGCGTATCAGAGCATATGCAATCAAAGAGCCCGTTGCAAGTGAAAAGGTGATTGCGTACTCCTTCGATATCAAAGAATTTGTATCCGGTGTGTCCATGAATATGAGCGTCAATCTGAAGCTTGTGGACAGCGTGATCTACTATTTCAAGAACAGTTCCACTGCACCCATTGCCATTGTAGATATTTCCGACGGCAAGTGGCACAATGTGGGAATGGAAATTGATCTGAATAACGATAAGGTTACATATTACGGAGACGGTCTGCTGAAAGCGGAAGTCACGGGACTTGGCCTGAGTGCTGCCCTTGAATATTGCCAAATCGGAACTAATTTAAGCGGTTATCCCGCAACCTCCGAAGAGGATAAGGTGGGAGATATCAGTGTAGGTATCGATAATATCAGAGTGCTGGTACCCCCCACAGCACCCGTAACGGATCCTTTTGCAAACTATACCGTAAAGAAGGCTTATGATTTCGAGAACAACTTCGCATTCAGCGGCTGGAAGCCTGCAGGACAGGAAGTAGGTGTGATCCCGTATAAGGCCGGAAGTAATGATGCTTATACGGTAGAGGCTGACGGTGAGAATCATTATGTGAAGCTGGAAAGACCTGACTCCACTGCTTACCCCGGAGAACTCAGGATCAGGGCTTATGAGATCGAAGCCCCTGTTTCCGGAGAAGATGTTGTTGCATATTCCTTTGATATTGCCCTGTTTACATCCGGTGTTTCTATGAATATTGATTCTTACTTGAAGCTTTCCGGCAGTGTGATCTATCATTTCACACAGAGTTCGGTAACTCCTGTGGCAATTGTTGATCTCTCGGATGGCCAGTGGCACACGGTTGTTATGGAGATTGATGTGGCAAACGACAAAGTTTCCTATTATGCAGACGGCATATTTAAGACTGCAACAGAGGGACTTGGCCTGGCCGTTCGTCCTTATTACCAGATCGGTGTCAATGTTAACGGCTGGCCTTCCACCACAGATGATGAAAAGCTCAGTGGCATCAGCGTTGGTATTGACAATATCAAGGTAATGGTACCTCCCACCACGTGATAAACGGAAAGTATGAGATATGGAACCATTAAACGGAGGAATAGAATGATGAATAAAAAACAAAGATGGATTTACAGCATGCTTTCCATGTTGCTGTGTGTTGCTTTGCTCATCGGCACAACACTGGCGTGGTTTTCTGACACGATCAGGGTGTCGGGCGAAGTAAAAACCGGAAATCTGAAGATAGACCTGCTGAAATATGACGGAACTGACTATGAAAGTATCCGTGGCAGCCAGAATAATATTTTCAGTGACGGTCAGAATAATTTTGACTGGTATCCCGGAAGAACCGAAATTGTCTATCTTGCGGTAGAGAATCCGGAAACTCTTCCTGTGAAATATCAGGTTGTGATTGAAATCAGTGGTGTGGACGAGGGTGATACCGCTTTTGAGTATGCACTTTTTGATGGTCTCCAGGCAGGAACTGAGGTTGCGAAGAGAATAGACGCATCCTGGGAACTGGGAGCTGAAGCCGGATGGGCTGCATTGAAGAGTGAGGACGGTGCGCAGAGCGGAACTGTCGTTTCCGGAACGATGCCTGTGATCGATAAGAGCATTCTGGAGGCTCAGTATGAGCGGGAGTATTTTGCTCTGGCAGTTCATATGAGCGGAGATGCCGACAATACATATGAGGGCAAATCGATTGCAGTTGATGTGGCTGTGAATGCAGTTCAGAAGGATGGTTATTTTGACGACGGTCCTTACCTTGGAACATCCGTTATGTTCAATCAGGATTTCGAACTCAATGACGCGATCCACTGCCATGTTCCCGGATACAGGCTTGAGAGAGTGACAGAGGGAACCGGTGAGGATGCCAACACTTACCTGCTTTTGGAAAACACCAACACCACCACAGTTTTGGACGGCCATGTGAATATGGCGAACCTTACTACCTTGTCCGACTATGTGGTTTATGAGTTTGACTTTAAGGTTGAGACAACCGGCAGTTATTTCAGAGTTTATGATGATCAGGAAGATGACAAGGGAATGGGACTTGGTACCCTTCAGAAAGACAATGTATTCAAGTTCGCAGATCAGAGTGTTACTCTTGATCTGAATGAATGGTATACTTTCTCAGTTGCGGTAGATTATTACGAGGGTATCATCAATTACTACCTGAATGGCGAACTGAAAGCAACGGCTGAGCTGCCTGATTACTACGATAATGGTAAAAAATTTGCCAATGTCCGTATCCACAGAACCATTTACGGTAACTACGGCGGCGGAACGCAAGCCTATACCGATCCGTTTAAGGTTGGCTTTGACAATTTCAGAGCTTATGATGCAATGGCACCTCTTGACGAACTGGGTCAGATTCAGCGCACCATTACTATGACTGACGAGAGCGTATTCCCTGACTATGCGGCTGAGATCGCTTCCCTGAATGGTTATATGGCTGTTCACAAGAGAAGCGGTGTAGTGTTTGTAAATGGTGAGAAGAGTCTGCTGCCCACCCTTCCTGTGGCAAGCGGAAATGATACTCTGATCAACACGGCAGAGCTTGCAGCAATTCTCGGCGTGACATTGCCGGCAGGTACCCAGGCTACTATGGATGTGGAAGCGTTCTTTACTGATGTACTTGGAAAGACTGTTGTTACCGATGATGCCGCCATCAGCAGCGGTATGGTAATCGCAGGTGACAGCGCGTATGTGCTTCCTACAGAGGAAGAAGAGTTACAGAGTTTAAACAATTATCTGTTCTATTTGCTGCCTTCCGACGAACAGATTCTGGATATTTACAGTGAATCCGTTAAGAAGAATGTTCACCCCCGTATCCAGGGAACGGAAGAAGACTTTGCACGGATCCGTCAGCTGTATCAGAGTCAGTCCGATGCAGATGTAAACAGATGGATCAAAGGCGTGCTCGCAGTGGCAGACGGTCTGCTTGAGAAGGATCCTGCAGTCTATGAAAAGGAAGACGGCAGACGACTTCTCACGGTATGCCGAAAAGTACTGGATAAGATGTATGCACTCGGTATGGCATATCAGATCACACTGGATCAGAAATATGCTGACCGCGGCTATGAAGAACTGGAATCTGTATGTAAATTCTTTGACTGGAACCCCAGCCATGCGATTGACGTAGGAGAGATGGCAGCTGCCGTAGCGATCGGTTACGACTGGCTGTACAATGCACTGACACCGGAACAGAGACAGGTTGTGGAACAGGGTGTTTACAATAATGCATTCTATGACTCTATGATCATGTACCAGACCTGCGACGGATATATGGATAGCGGTTCCTTCGGTGACAGTAACCACAATGCTGTTATCAGCGGCGGTCTTACCATGGCTGCTCTGGCTATGTTGGATGTATATCCTGCAGAAGCATCCAGAATCCTGCAGCACACCAGTAACGCAATGGTTAACTATCAGTTCCTCTATGCTCCGGACGGTGCATGGTTTGAGGGCCCCGGATACTGGGATTATGCAACCACCTACATGGTGAAGCATATCAGTTCTCTGGAAACTGCTCTGGGAACTGATCTCGGAATCGGTGAGGCAGAGGGTATGTCCGGCGCCGGACGCTATATCTTAAGCGTACAGGATGACAATGGAGCATTCACCTACGGTGATTCCATGGTTGCCAATGTATATGTACCTGAATTGTTTTATCTCGCCAATGAGTATGATCCTGTTCTTACCAAGGTGCTGATGGAACAGACTGACGGTAAGATGGGAACAGGAGAACATCTTGCATTATCGCTTCTGTGGTATGATTCTTCTCTGATGAATGAAAGTATCTCAGATATGCCGTTAGATTCCGTCTACTGGGGTGACCACACTTTAACTATGCGTGACAGCTACGAGGTTGAAGAAGCTGCTTTCGTAGGATATCATGCAGGTCCTACCAATATTGACCACTCACACCTTGACTCCGGTAGCTTCGTATTTGACAGCGACGGCGTAAGATGGGCAGTAGAGCTTGGTCAGGACAATTACAACCAGGCAGGTTACTGGGATGCAAGCGATCACGGTGAGCGCTGGAATATCTGGAGAATGAGAGCAGAGGCTCACAGTACTCTGGTTATCAATCCCACGGCTGAACAGGATCAGGATCCTTTGTCTTTCTCACCGCTTACCAAGGTAGAATCCAAGGACAGAGGCGCGATCGTTCTCTCTGACCTGACCGACGCTTACAACGAAGAGGCAACAGAAGCTCTGCGCGGTCTGTTCTTCACCGACAACAGACGGAGCCTTGTAGTTCGTGATGAGGTAACGCTGAAGAAAGATCATTCCGAGGTTTACTGGTTCATGCTCACGGATTCTGAGGTGACGGTAGAAAGTGCGGCCAACGGCCTTTCACACACTGCAACCTTGAAGCAGGACGGCAGAACCCTGACGATCGACTTTATCACCAGCCATGCAGCTGAGCTTTCCTGCGCAGTGGCAGAGCCGTTAAACAGCGAAACCAGATTTGACACGGTTGAGACCGTTAAGAGGCTTGCACTTAAGATGTCCGATGTTTCCGGCGATATCACCATTACCGCCAAGCTGACACCGGGTACGGTACCGAATCCTTCCGATGTTACAGACTATGACGTGGATATGTCCACCTGGACCATTCCTGACGGAGTTCGTCCTAATCTGCCTAAGCTTGATAAGCTGGTTGTGGCAGATGAAGAAATATCTGTGGGCGGTTATATTAACACCAGCTATTATCTGGAAGGCACACTTACCGGTGTTCCTGAGGTAGCAGCTACCTGCAACGACACCAATATCGAGGTAGAGGTTGTGAAGGGGGCAACTCTTGCAGATGCAACCACGATCAAGCTGACAGATAAGAATGATCCTACTAACTGGTGTATTTACACCTTGTTATTTAAGGAATTGCCGAGACCTGTAAGCTTTGACGGCAAGACCTCTATTCCGGCAATCTCTGCTACGGCAAGCATTACGCCTCAGTTAGAGAATATTGCCATGAACGTAATTGATGGCAACAAGGTGACCAAGTGGGCCGGAAATGTATCCGGTAACTACATTACGCTGGATCTGAACAATGTTCATGAGATTTCCGGTATTGCAGTAGTGGCACAGGGTTCGGATGGCAGAATTTATGATTATGCTGTCAGCATATCGGAGGATGGCGTAGCGTTCACGGATGTATGGGAAGGTGAATCTGCACCGGTTTCAGGTGATACTACCCAGAGCTGGGCATATGATCAGTATGATTTTGGCACCAATTATGATGCTAGATATGTAAGACTTACGATCAACGGTAATAACCAGGGTACCGTATGGACCTCCATCGGTGAGATCGTAGTCTACAGAAACAACTAAACAATATTCTGATTGAAATATGAGTCCCCGGCTTTTTGGAGTCGGGGACTTGTTTCATAAAAATAATATTGCAAAACGTTTTACACCATGATATACTTATATGGTCGAAAGATAGAAAAGGATGGTATTGACGAATGAAAATTGAAGTTATCGCACAAGTAGTCGGCCTGGTCGGCCTGGTATGTTCCTTGCTCTCCTTTCAGCAGAAGAAGAGAAGCGGGATCATGATCTTTCAGATGGTTGCCAGCTTTCTGTTTGCTCTGCAGCTTTTAATGTTGGGTGCCCTGACCGGAGCCTGTGTTGATTTTATTTCTTTCATTAGAACATTGATCTTTTCCAGAAATAATAAATCCAAATGGGCATCGTCTCCTCTGTGGCTGGTGTTCTTTGCGGCAGCCATGATCGTGGCCGGCATATTGACCTGGGATAATATTTACAGCCTTCTGGCAATTGCAGGATCTTTGCTGTCTACGGTGGCTCTTTGGATGAAGGATGGCAAGAAGGTAAGATTTGTATCCCTGTTTGTAGGTCCCTGCTGGCTTGTTTACAATATTGTGAACGGCGCATACACGGGTGCTCTCAATGAGGTGATCGCCATGGCATCTATTGTGATCGGTATGATCAGACATGATAGAAAAAAGAACGTTGAAGGAGGAAAAGAAGATGATATTTCCACAGCCGAAGCATGAAGTATATCATGATGGTGTATATAAGCTCAAAGCTTATAAAGAGACACAGGATCTGCTTGTCCTGTATGATATGTACAAGGCCGGAAACGCAGATGTAAGCCTTGTGCTGAACGAAGACTATGGTACAGATGAGTATGGTATTACCGTTACGGAGGAAGGTATCACCATTACCCAAAGCGGTGACTGCAGTATTTTCAGAGCAGTTGCCTCATTAAAGCAGCTTTTAAGACAGTACGGTGATGCAATCCCCTGCTGTGAAATCAAGGACAGCCCGGATTTTGCAAGAAGAGCCTATATGCTGGAGATCAGCTGCGGCCGTATGCCGAAGGTTGCGACGATCAAGCGTTACATAGATTATCTTGCAAGCTTAAAATACAATGAATTCCAGCTATATGTGGAGAATTTTTCCGTAAAATATTCTGCATTTCCCAAGTATACGGCAGATTTTGACTGTTTGACCCCTGAGGATCTGGAAGAACTGGACGATTACTGCAGAGAGCGTTTTATTGATTTTGTTCCCAATCAGAATGGGTTCGGCCATATGTCCACTTGGCTGGCACAGGATGAGTTTAAGCATCTTGATGTTTCGGGGGGCGAGGTGAATACCGCCACAGTGAACCCTCTGTTGCCGGAAACATATGAATTTATGGATAAGATCTACGGATCCCTGCTGCCGCACTTTAAGTCCGGTTATGTGAATATCGGTTTTGATGAGGCGTACGGACTGGGCAAGTATCAATTGGAGGAAGTCTGCAAGGAAAAAGGCGAAGCCACTGTATTTATGGACTACCTCAATAAGATCGCAGATCTGATTGATACGAAATATCACAAAAAGGTACAGTTCTGGGCAGATATGATCTATAATCATCCGGAGGCATTTAAGCGTGTTCCGGAAGGGGCAATTCCCCTTGCCTGGGGTTACGATCCCATCAAGTCTGCTATGGGAGAGGCTATCTTTATCAATATGGAATCCCACGGCACCAAGTATTATGTGTGCCCCGGAACCTCCAACTGGATGAGCCTTACCGGACGTTTTGATGTTGTGAACTTTAATCTGCGTACCTATGCTGATGCCGGAAGAAAGCACCACGCATACGGTTATTTGCTCACAGACTGGGGCTGTGATGATGGTCATGTGACCTTCCCTGTCTGGAGTATTGTGCCCATCGCATTGGCAGGCCAGTATGCCTGGAATGTAGGCGAGGAGCAGAACGGCGGAGCCTTTAAGGGAGATTATGTCAGAGGTGCCATGAAATTTGCGGATGATACTGTATTCCACGCACCTGTTGCGGAATGGCTCTATAAAATGCAACAGTATTATCTTATGGAGCCTGAGCGTATTTTCTCCGGCACCATGTGCTTTTACATGCTTAGGCTGCCTCTGTCCCAGAGTGGCCAGAAGATATTCTTTGATCTGGACAAGTGCGGAGACAATTTCTATTTCAGGAATGTAATCCGCTACATGAAAGAGGCTATCAGTGAACTGGAAAAGATCGCGTTCGATGAAACCTTAAAGCGTCAGGCACTGCTGAATGCAAGGATGGTAATTCTCGGTGCAGAGATTGCTATGATGAAGATTGACAAGTGCTTCCCTGCTGCCAAGATTGATGAATTGGTTGCTATAATCGATGAACTCAGTGCAGAATACAGCGCGGTTTGGAATATAGACAATTATCCTCTGGGACAGGAAATTTTCCTGAAGATGTTAAGCGACAGGAAAGAGGAATTGTTGGCACAAAAATAAAGCAAACATAATATAGTTTATCAGAAAGGGCGACTCCTTTAAACGGGAGCCGCCCTTTTTATAATGCTCAAAATTAAGAATGAAATAAGATTTTCTTTCTCTTTTTTAAAAACAAAAGAGATACAATTCTGATACATGCATAGGACAAACTTTAGTGGTAGGATTTGAGAAGGAGTGATAAGGGATGTTGAAAATATTGGTTGCGGAAGATGAAGAGCCAATTTCCAGGCTGATCAGGCTGAATCTGACCAAGGCAGGCTACGCAGTCACTTGCGCGGAGGATGGAGAAGCGGCTGCGGATCTGATGATGAACGGGCATTATGATCTGGTGCTTTTGGATATCATGCTGCCCAAAGTCAATGGATATGAATTGATGGAATATGCCAGAGACCTTAAATTGCCGGTGATTTTTCTGACAGCTCTGGGGAGTACGGAGCATAAGGTGAAGGGGCTTAAAATGGGGGCAGATGATTATCTGGCAAAGCCCTTTGAGATCGTGGAGCTGCTTGCCCGGGTGGAGGCAGTGCTAAGAAGGTACAATAAGACCGAGCAAGTCATTGAAATATTTGACGTTACGATAGATACGGCATCCAGAACGGTAGTTCAAAACGGTGCGCAGGTGGCTCTTACCATAAAGGAGTTTGACCTTTTATTATTGTTTGTGCGCAATCGCAATATTGCCCTTTACCGGGACACCATTTATGAAAATGTGTGGGAGGGGGAATACGCAGAGCAAAGCCGGACAGTGGATCTGCATGTACAGAGGCTTAAGAAGAAGCTGCGTTGGGAAAAACATATTGTGGCGGTTTACAAGGTTGGATATCGACTGGAAGGATGAGAATATGAAATTTTCCGATAAATTGTTTTTTGCCATGACAGCTTTGATGACCCTTATCTTCACGGTATTTGGAATATGGATCACCAACTCCTTTTTTCAAAAGCTGCTTGTCAGAGAACTGAAGCAGGGAAGTATAGAAAATCAACTGTTTCAATATGTGTTTGAGATGGCGTACCAGGCGACTCCGGAGGAATACGGAGAGGCTTATGCCTTTGAAAGAGCGGTGGAATCTGTCAGAAATAACCTGATCACAGATGACAATGCCTGTTACATATTTGATGAAGAGCAACGGCTGTTATACGGAGATTTTGAAGGGCTTCAGGGCAATCTGCAGGAAGAATTTATTCAAATTCAGCGACTTCTTGATGAGGAGAACAGCTACGGCAGTCATGTGGTTATGGATGGAACTGACTATTATCTGCTTTCTTCCTGCAGAAGCGTAAATGGCGGTGCCACGGTATACTTGTCTTCCTGCAAAGATATTACGTCCATCTATGATTACAGAGATATGCTGGTGAATCAATATCGGTTTGTTCTGGTACTGCTTCTGGTCGCCGGAACGGCAGTGATCTTTCTGTTGTCGAGGTATATCACAAGACCGATCAGGAGCCTTACAAAGACGGCGGGGCAGATAGCGGCGGGCAATCTTTCCGTGCGTTCCCATAATACTTCTCAGGATGAGATCGGGGAATTGTCCGGGAATTTTAACAAGATGGCGGACGCGCTTGTGGAAAGAGTGAAAGAAAAGGAGAAAGAGGCGAAGCAAAAGGCTTTAGAGGCAAAGATGCAGGAGGATTTTACGGCAGCCTTTGCTCACGAGCTGAAGACTCCGCTCACTTCCATCATCGGTTACGCGGATATGCTGGGCAGTGTTCCTATGTCAGATGCAGAGAGAAGTGAGGCGGCTTACTATATTTTCACCCAGGGAAAGCGTTTGGAAAGATTGTCGTATAAGCTTCTGGAGCTGGTGAGCCTGGAACGAACACCTCTTACTAAGAAGCCGGTCAGCACCAAAGAACTGGAGGAGAATATCCGCAATACCATGCGCCCTGTTTTCAAACAAAAGCAGATCTATGGGAAGATCATTATGGAGAAGGATAAGGTATATGCGGATAAGGATTTGCTATTGTCGCTTTTGTACAATCTGTTGGATAATGGAAGCAAGGCGGTGGAGCCGGGAGGGTTCATTTTACTAAAGGGGACAAGACTGGAGGAAGGGTATGAACTCAAGATAGTGGATAACGGCCGGGGGATTCCCGGAGAGGAGATCGAAAGGATCACAGAGGCCTTTTATATGGTGGACAAGTCCCGCTCCCGAAAGGAAGGGGGCGCCGGGATCGGTATGGCACTTTGTCAGAAAATTGTGAAGCTGCATGAGGGAACATTGCGGATCGATTCACGTTTGGGGGAAGGCACGGTAGTGCGGATCACGCTTCCCGGAAAGGAGAAGGCATGAAGCAAAAAGGGACTTATGCAGTTTGTTTTCTGGCGCTTTTGTGCCTGATTTTAAGCGCGTTTTACGCACCAGGGCTGGTAATGCGGTGGAACGATTATCAGCTTCTTTTAGACTATCAATTTGAGACAAGAGAAGGTCTTGATTATGAGGCGGTTAATCTGAGCTATATCGGGAATCCGGAGGAGCGTTTGAATGCCTTTGCCAAGGGAGTTGGTGAGGGGAGACAATATTTTGTTGCTGCCACCGGTGAGGAGCCAAAGGAATGGAGAGATGTGCTAATAGAGGCGTTTTCTCAGAATCCGTCATATGCTCTGATGGATCAAAAACTTTTGTGGGCGGCGGAAGACATTTATGACCGTGATAATATTTCCGTGTGGGATCACTATTTGATCTATGACAGTGAGGGAGTGGCTTTTCTGTGCTGGTATGTTGAGATAAAGACACAGGAGCAGACACTCAGGCTGCTTATAGATGCGGTGGATGAAACAGTCTATTATGCAGAGTGCTATCAGGAGTATGTCTCGGATGTACTGACGATGCAATATAATAAAAAGTATGACCGGACATGGTTTCTCTTTGAACTCATGGATTTGAAGAATTTCTATGGGGGAGACGATATGGTAGAAGAAGAGATTCTGATAGAACAGAATAAAGGGCTGTGCAAAATGAATTTGAAAGACGGAACCCTTCATTTTGGGGTCTGCTATCTGGATCAGACAGATGGTGCCTACGGGGTTGGAATCGGAATCGAAGAGCTAAAAGCACTTCTGCCGTCCGAAAGAACAGGAGTGGAATTCAAAGGAGTGGAATCTAAAGAAAATGGCGCAGGAGTATCATAAAGGCTGCTCGCAGTCGGAAAAAACACATAAGAGCGGAAACTCCCACAACAGAAGAAAGGCCGGAGGAAAAAAGCGGGAGCTTTTGCTGAGTTTTCTTCATCTGGAGCTTATGATCGTGGTGGCAACTCTGACTTTTCTGATCGGGCAAAAGCTCGGGGAGAAATCCGGCAGGGAAAAGGCATTTGCGGTTGTAAAGGCAGGGAATTATCAGGATTACGGCGCAGAGAAGGAGGCAGTCGGTGCGGGTCAGATGTCGAATGAACCGCAGAGCAGTGATCGTGCGCAAGGTGATGATGAGTCCCGGAGTAACGATAAGGTGCGTATTAGTGATGAGGAGCGTTTGACGCTTCTTTGGGAGAAGCATCCCCAACTGATTCTGGTCAATAAGGATCATAAGCTGCCGGCGGATTATGAGGTGACCCTTAAAAAGATTCCGGGCTGGTCCGGTCAGGCGGATGAGTTGGCTTACGATGCGCTGGTAGAGATGCTTAAGGATGGGGGAAAGAAAGGGTTGGATTTTAAGGTCTGTTCTTCTTACCGCTCGGTAGAACGCCAGCAGGAGCTTCTGGATGAGGATATCGATGCCTTGATGAGAAAAGGATATTCTTACAGGGAGGCATATGCGGAGGTCACCAGAGAGACCATGCCACCGGGGCACAGTGAGCACGCCACGGGACTTGCCTTTGACATCGTGGCCCTGGATTATCAGATATTGGATTCAAAACAGAAGGATACGGATGAAAATAAATGGCTGAGAAAACATTGTGCCGAATATGGCTTTATTCTTAGATATCCGGAAGGGAAAGAAGATATTACGGGGATCAGCTATGAATCCTGGCATTTTCGATATGTAGGCGAGGAAGTTGCCGCTTATATCATGAAAAATGGAATCACACTGGAAGAGTATCTGGAGGAATACTTGCGCGGCGAAGCGGATATATATAATTAAGTGAGGCGGTTTGTGCTGTCTGAAAAGGATGTACATAAATGCAAAAATTAGCCATTTGGTTACGCAGGATAGATGATCTGGTGTGGGGACCGTGGATGCTTTTTTTCTTGCTGGGAACCGGTATTTATCTGATGATCCGGATGGATTTTCTGCCCATTCGTAATCTGGGATATGCTTTAAAGTGTGTGGTGGGCCTGGACGGCAAAAAGGAAAAAAGAAGGACAAAGGAGGGAGAAATCTCTCCTTTTTCTTCGCTTATGACCGAGCTTGCGGCCACCATAGGCACCGGCAATATCGTGGGAGTCGCCACAGCCATGGTGCTTGGGGGGCCGGGAGCCCTTGTGTGGATGATCCTTTCCTCCTTTATCGGCCTGTCCACCAAATTCGCAGAGAGTATGCTGGCGGTGACATATCGCGTGAGAAACAGTGCGGGAGAACTGTCGGGAGGGCCCATGTATACGCTGGAAAACGGTTTCCCCCTGAAACGGGTCGGGCATATGCTGGCCTGCCTGTTTGCCTTTTTTGCGGTGTTTGCCTCCTTTGGTATGGGAAATATGACACAGGCTAATTCTATCGCAGAGGCACTTTCTGAGACCTTTGGGGTGCGGCCGGCACTTACGGGACTTATTGTGACCATCGCGACGATTTTGGTGGTGTTAGGGGGAATCAGGACGATTTCTAAGGTGACCCGGGTCATGGTGCCTGTGATGGCAATTTTTTATTTGCTGGGTTCCTTTGCGGTGATTTTTAACCATATGGAAAATCTGCCTTCCGGAATCCGGATGATCGTGTCTATGGCTTTTTCGTCGAAAGCAGTGGCAGGTGGAGTAGGCGGTCATTTGGTAGCCTCCATGCAGCAGGCGCTCAGGTGGGGGGTGTCCAGAGGCGTTTTTTCCAATGAGGCAGGACTGGGAGCAGCCGGAATCAGTGCGGCGGCAGCCCATACGGACGATCCCGTAAAGCAGGGATATATCAGCATGACGGGAGTATTTCTGGACACGGTGGTAATCTGCTCTGTTACAGGACTTATGCTTGCTGCCTCCGGGGTGCTGGGAATGACAGGGGCGGATGGAGAGCTTTTAACCGGCACGGGGCTGACCATTGCGGCTTTTGAAACGGTCTTTGGAAGAAAGGGCGGTATCTTAGTGAGCGTGGGCATCGTATTGTTTGCCTTTGCCACCATCATCGGCTGGGCCTATCAGGGAGAAAAAGCCTTTGAATTTCTGGTAAAAAAGCCGTCTTATGTGACTGCATACCGGTTTGTTTACGGTTTTATGTGTTTTGTAGGGGCCGTGTGTGCCCTTGATGTGGTGTGGGATTTTTCGGATATCTGCAACGGTCTGATGGCAGTGCCCAACCTGATCTGTCTGCTTGTTATGTCCGGGGAGGTGTGTAGGAAGATCCGCAATAAATAGAGCAGTTCACCGGACCACATACAGGGTGCATAAGACAGTGCTTGGATAGCGGCACGCTTTTGCTTCGTGAAAAAGCGCAGCGGCACTAGACCGTGTGAGATACCGCGGCCAAGGACCGGGATAATGCAAAGTTTTGGTGTTTGGGGAGTAGAAAAAGTGCACTTCGTTTGCTATAATAGAATCTGTAATATCAGAAAAGAGTTTTCATATTATGTACAGGAGAATTGCAACATGAGTACAGAGAGAATACAGGCAGCATTGTCTCAGGAGGAGACATTGAGGCAATATGAATTTATAGAGAAGGCAGCGATGCATGTGAAAAAGCTTGAGGAAGAACTGGGAAGGATGCCAACCTGTTGTGTGACCACCTTCGGCTGTCAGATGAATGCCAGAGATTCCGAGAAGCTGGTGGGAATCCTTACAAAGGCGGGATATCAGCTGACTGAGGAGGAAAATGCAGATTTTGTGATCTTTAATACCTGTACCGTCAGGGACAATGCCAATCAGCGTGTCTATGGCAGGCTGGGCGTATTAAACGGTTACAAGAGAAGGAATCCCAGGATGAAGATCGCATTGTGCGGCTGTATGATGCAGGAACCCACGGTGATCGAGAAGATCAGGGAAAGTTATCGCTTTGTGGATCTGATCTTCGGCACCCACAATATTTATAAGTTTGCGGAGCTTTTGAATGCCACTTTTGAACAGAAGGGCATGGTCATCGATATCTGGCAGGACACGGACAAGATCGTGGAGGATCTGCCCGTGGAGAGAAAGTATGCCTTTAAATCAGGCATCAACATTATGTTCGGCTGTAATAATTTCTGCAGCTACTGTATCGTGCCTTATGTGAGGGGGCGTGAGCGGAGCAGAAGGTCGGAGGATATTATCAGAGAGATCAAAAATCTGGTGGCAGACGGCGTGGTGGAGATCATGCTGCTGGGGCAGAATGTGAATTCTTACGGCAAGAATCTGGAGCAGCCCATGACCTTTGCCCAGCTTCTCGTTGAGATCGAAAAAATAGAAGGACTTGAAAGGCTCCGCTTCATGACTTCTCATCCCAAGGATCTGTCGGACGAGCTGATCCAAGTGATGAAGCAGTCTAAAAAGATCTGCAGACATCTGCATTTGCCGCTGCAGTCCGGATCCACCAGGATTTTAAAGGAAATGAACCGCAGATACACCAAGGAGCAGTATCTTGCCCTTGCGGAAAAGATCCGCAGAGAGATTCCGGATATGGCCATTACCACAGACATTATTGTGGGCTTCCCCGGTGAGACGCCGGAGGATGTGGAGGAGACCATCGATGTAATCCGGAAAGTAAAATATGACAATGCTTTTACCTTTATTTATTCCAAGAGGACAGGCACTCCGGCGGCTGCCATGGAGAATCAGGTGCCGGAGGACGTGGTAAAAGTTGGGTTTGATAAGGTGCTCAAAGTGGTGCAGGATACCGCCAGAGAGCAGGTTGCCAAGTATCAGGGGCAGGTGATGGATGCGCTGGTGGAGGAAGTCAATGAGCACGATGCTTCCCTGCTCACCGGCAGACTTTCCAACAATACACTGGTGCATTTTCCGGGAGACGCTTCCCTGATCGGTAAGATTGTAAAGGTATCGCTGGATGAGTGTCACGGATTTTATTATATGGGACATGTTGTGGAAGGGTGATTCAATGATACGAAAAATCACAGAAGAGGACAGAGACATTTATCTTGAGCTGGCGCAGGAGTTTTTTGCTTCCGATGCGGTGCTCCATAATGTGAGCCGGCGCAATTTGGAGGCGACCTTCGATGAAATGGTGCGTTCCGATGTCTATGCCGAAGGATATCTGATCGAGTGGGAAGGCTCTGTGGCAGGCTACGGCCTTTTGGCCAAGACCTTTTCCCAGGAGGCCGGTGGGTTGGTGATATGGCTGGAGGAGCTGTATCTGAGGCCCCAGTACCGCTGCAAGGGCCTTGGCAAGGCGTATTTTGCCTTTATCATGGACAAGTATAAGGAGGCTGCAAGATTCCGCCTGGAAGTGGAAGAGGACAACGTGCGGGCCATGAAGCTGTATGAACAGCTGGGGTATGAGAGGCTTGACTATCTGCAGATGATCTGTGGGGAATAGTGCGTAGGAGGTGTCGGATGGGAAGCGGTAAGATTTTATATGTATCGGACTTGGACGGGACTCTGCTAAACAGTGATCAGACATTGTCGGAATATACCATAGACACCATTAATGGGTTAGTGGAACAGGGGATGATCTTTTCCTACGCCACTGCCCGTTCTTACACTACGGCGAGCAAGGTGACCCGGGGAATATCTCCGAACATTCCCGTGATCGTTTATAACGGCACATTTATTTTGGAAAGTGGTACGCGGAAAGTTCTTTGGGCCAATTTTTTTGATGAGTGTCAGGTGAAACGAGTCTTTACACGTCTGACAGAAAATGACGTCTATCCTATTGTCTATGCTTATATCAATGGCGTGGAAAAATTTTCTTTTGACAGCGAGTATGTGACAAAGGGGATGGCAGATTTTCTTGAAAGCCGCAAGGGAGACGTACGAGCCAATCCTAAAAGCCTCAGTGAATTGTGTGATGGCGATGTGTTTTATTTTACCTGCATTGATTCCGAAGAAAAGCTGCTGTCGCTGTATCATCTGTTCAAGGATGAATTCCAATGTGTATATTCCAAAGATATTTACAGTGGTGAGCAGTGGCTGGAGATCATGCCCGCACAAGCCACCAAAGCAAACGCTGTTCTGGAACTGAAGCGCATACTGGGCTGTGAAAAGGCGATTTGCTTTGGCGACGGTAAAAATGATATCTCCATGTTCCGCGTCTGCGATGAGGGCTATGCAGTGGAAAATGCCCATGATGAATTAAAACAGATTGCAACCGGAGTGATCGGAAGCAACAATGCGGACGGTGTTGCGAAGTGGCTGGCGCTTGGTGGGGGAGAGAGATAAATTGAAATTTAGCGAGATCTTGAACAGAGCAAGAAATAAGAATTTGACGAGGTTTAAGGATGAAAATTTTAGTAATCGGTGGCACACGATTTTTTGGAATACATATGGTAAATGAACTATTGGTCAACGGCCATGATGTTACCATTGCAACAAGGGGGAACGCTTCTGACAAATTTGGTGATAGGGTGAAGCGTATTATTCTAGAAAGGACAGATAGGGAGAGTGTAAGAAAGGCATTGAGTGGAACACATTATGATGTGATAATCGACAAAATAGCCTATTGCTCAAATGATATAAGGTATGTTTTGGATGTTGTAGATTGTGATAAATATATCTATATGTCGAGTACGTCTGTTTATAATCCTAAACATATTGACACAAGCGAATCTGACTTTGATGGCTTTTCAACAGATTTTGTATGGTGTGACAGATTTGCATTTCCGTATGAACAAATTAAGAGGCAAGCAGAATATGCTTTATGGCAAAAATATTCTGATAGAAACTGGATTGCTGTAAGGTATCCATTCGTAATAGGAAAAGATGATTACACAAAAAGATTGCTGTTTTATGTTGAACATATTATGAAGTCAATTCCTATGAATGTTGATAATTTAAATTATCAGATGGGCTTCATTCGTTCCGATGAGGCTGGAAAGTTTATGGCATTTTTGGTTGATAAAGATGCCACAGGTGCAATTAATGGAAGCGCTGAAGGCACTATTTCTATAAAAGAAATTCTTGACTATGTTGAAAAGAAAACAGGAGCAAGAGCAATTATTGATAAGGATGGAGATAACGCCCCCTACAATGGAGAACCTGCATATAGCATAAATACAGAGAAAGCAAAAGCTTTAGGTTTCAAATTTTCGGTGCTCCAAGATTGGATATATGAACTATTAGATTATTACATTGAATCTGTTAGGTAAATAAGAATTTGAAGAGGTGTTTATTGTGATAAGAGAAGTGAACGAAAAGGATATTGCTGA
>JAZNMF010000068.1:0-21318 GCA_045579545.1 Acetatifactor sp.
GCACTTCCACCATTATAATCAAATCTGAACCAACCATTCTTTGCAACACCGGTCACATGAACCTCTTCATCCTTAACAAGACCACCAAGCTTTTCATAATCTGTGGAAGGACCCTTGCGAACATTTACGCTCTGGGTTGCATACATAGTCTTATTCACAGCAGTCACTTCAATCTCATCTTTATCCTCATTGGACGCTTCAGGCTCCTTGGACTCTTCGGGTTCCTTGGAAGCCTCGGACTCCTGCTCAGACTCCTTAGATGCTTCGGGGTTCTTAGACGCTTCAGTCTCCTTGCTCTCGTCGGTCTTACTCTCCTCAGTTCCGATAGTCTCTTCGGTGGACTTTGTGGCCTCAGTAGATTCCTCAGTGGATTCTACAGTGCTTTCCTCAGTAGACAGTTCAGAACTCTCAACTTCAGAGCTTACCTCAGCAGTGGAGTTAACCTCCTCATTTTTCTTACAACCGGTAAGGCATCCGGCAACCATGGTCATTGCCATTACCACGGCCAAACACTTTAAAAACATTTTCTTTTTCATAAACTTTACCTCCAAAATATAGTTTTTGCATCTTTCTATTTGATGCTCTGTTATTTCCAAAGTCATTTTGTGTTATCGATATTTGACTTTCTACTATCATTATGACAGAAAAAAATTATTTTGCAAATTTTTGCATAAAAAAATTAATCTTATATTTTTCGCTCATATTAGTAATGAAAATACCAAAAAAGGAGAAAAATATGGACTTCAATATTCAACAACAAAAACAAGAAGATTTTAAAACAAAACTCGAAAAAGAGCTAAATATTTCAAAAGAAGACGTATCGCCTTTAGTTTTGCCTCCTCCGCCAAAAAATCAACTTATTTTAGGTCGTAGTGTGGGTGGTCGAGCCTATCAAGCAAAAAAAAATAGTTAATATCCAATTATTTTTGGATAACCTCATTAATCAAAGAAAATATTTGTATATATTTTTGGCTTTCCGGTTGCAAAAACCGAGTACAATCAGTCCCTGAAATGAAGAAACATTTTACGGGCTGATTTTTTATTAGCGCTTCAAAAAATCTATGATTTCCATCTATGATGCAATAACCAGAAACAAATAACGGTTGTGCAATTATGATATAAGATATTTTATGTACATAATCTATATTTAGCTTTATTGACTTATAAACAGCGTTATATATTTGGGAATTTTCATCATTAAAAATATCAAATTTATCGGAAAAGAGTATTTTTAAAGGCGAAAATATTTGTAATTTGTCGGAATGCATTTTTGAAAATTCAATTAGTTGATCAATGTTCCATATCAACTTTATTGCTTCACCAGTAACCAAATTAATTGATTGACAATAAGTTTCTTCGGCTTCATCATGTTGAGATAAGTTAACATTTGCTAACCTGGGTTCAAATTCGAGCAATTGGCCTTTATATTTTGGATATTGCTTGCACAGATGATATAAAAGTCTTTGCAGTTCCGGCGTTTTGTATTCCATATATCTATCTTCTTTCGTAAAAAATATAACAAAAGTATTATAATAAGTTTTATCCCAAAAAGCAAGCCTCCAACCTCTTGAAATACAAAATGCACCATTATTTAATATTTAATTTTTTGAATCGGGTCTGGTAGGTCCCTAATACAAAATACTTAAATACAAAAAAAATCCCCTATATAATGGGACAGTATAACTCCCAATATATTGGGACTCTATAATCCCATTATATTGGGGCAACACACTAATGAATCCCCACCTTTTTCGCAAGGTCACGAAAATGATAAAAGTCTTGGCGTTTGCCAAGACTTTCTTTTGATCTGCTATGTTCTGGAAAAATCAATACACACAAATAATTTCGCTCGTCTCATGATATAGTTCCCTATATTCATCAACGTCTCCGTAATGTGTACAACATACTCTGTAAGTCTCTCCTTCAATAGCTCCCCCATATACAACCGTTACCGAAACTAACCCCACATCATACGCTTCCCCACCGGTTGAAGTAGCAACAGTTTTCCAAATACCAAATAATCCTTTTTTCTGGATTTCAATATCTTTTACTCCTAAAACAGAGGCTGTTAAATTTGTACCGGTATAAATACAAACGTGCATCCCATCTTCCTCGAAAAATACATCAACTGACGTTTCTATAAAGGTTGTTGCTCTGGGAGATGCTCCGCCAAAAGATGTTTCGTATGTGGATACGGTTGCATCTAATATCTCTATGCCTGTTTCCTCAGCAGCATATACCGGCATAGCCAAAGACGCATTGAATAAAAGTACAGTTAATATGGTGCATGTAATTTTTTTGAGTAATCTCATAATCTTCCTCCTGTCATGTGTTATATCTGTATATGCTGATTTTATTCTAATAGTTACGCATTACAGATTGTTTTCAGTTATGTTCTCTATAATAATATTTTCAATAGATTCGAATTCGCAGTTACTATTTAAAATATAAACACTATTATTGTTCATAAATAACGCAACATACTCTACTCCGTCATCATTCGTTTTTTTGAAATATCGCACTTTAATGGAATCATACCATTCTTCTTTATATAATTCCATGTCATCATATATTCGATTCGTAACAGTTATTTTATTGATAAATGTCCTTTTAACAGCACTAACGAATTGCTTTGTATCATTATTGAAATACTCGCATTTTACATTTATAGACACCTCATCTTGCAATAGATCAATATTATTTAACTCCATGTCATTTGGCATACTTATAGGCGTCCATGTATATAATAGATATTTCATTGGAAATGTCTTAAAATCTTTAAACTTTTTTGAAAAAACATCTGAATCTTCATTTGGATTAACCATGGCGTGCAATTCTTCCTTTGTATCTTTTACATCATTGAAAGATTTTAATTTCTGAGCATAGCTACCAACAGCTCCTCCAACCACTACCATGGCAACAAGGGATGCAGCCATTACAACCTTACGGAACCCATAGCACATAAAAGTACGCTTTTTGGTATTACATGCTTTAGCATTCATTTTCTCCATTTCGTCATGGATCTTCATCCTTATATCCAATGTTGCCATAAACCGTTCAAAACCCTTTTCGGCATTATAAACATTTTCGTCCAGCTCCTCTAAATCCATATTCTTAAGGATAGAATTAATTGAGCGGACTTCTTCTTCGTTGTATTCATCCTCAGTAGCTTCATTCATATACCATTCGAGTTTATCTCGGTAAAACCGTTCCATATTATTGGCGTTTCCTAATTCATTTGTACTCATTCTTTTTCTCCTTGCCTGACAGTTAATTTTGCATACTTTTTATCCCCCAAAACACAAAAAGATTTTATTTTTGATTTACAACTATATTTTAGATAATTCCCCATTTATCAGCTTTTTACTATATATATATGTCCTATTGACTTACGAGGTTACAAATTATCTTAGTCTACGCAGAAGACCACTTTTGATTCTTTGAATCGGGGGTGGATGAATGCGCTTTTGGTTTTATGCCAAAATTTGACTCATCCGAAAAATCTGTCATAATACTTATATAAGCATTATGTTAAACGGGAGGTGATTTTCATAAAAAAGACATTTGCATCCAGATATATCAAAAAGAGCTTACTTACTCCGGAACAGAATAGGTTGCTTGCGGCTGATTTGGAGATATTTAACCGAATGAAGTTTACTGCTTTCAAATGGAATAATCTTGATATGCAGTTTTTTAATGGGAAATCACTTCACCGTAATCTAAAAGACAGGTTTTCCTGCAATGACTACTTTGCAAACTCAGCAAACCAGCTTGCCAAAGGAATCCTACGCTCCCAAAAGGAGCTTCGCAAGGACTATATTGCTGATGCAAAAGCTGATATTACTTCCATTAACAATGCGATTACCAAGAAAAAGAAGTATCTTAAATCTTTAGAGGATACCCATAATTCTATCAAGACGTATACCAAGGCAGGTTACCAGAATCCTAAGAAGTTAAAACCTTGTAAAAACGTGATCTTTCTTATGGACGGACGTGTCAAGTATCAGTTCATACACAAGATAGAATTTTTTGATAACCTGTACCTGTTCGAACACCTATGGCTGATCCCCAAGATAAAACAGGTGCGGCAGAATATTAAAGCCATGGAACACAAAGTAGACCGTTTAGAACAAAAAGTTACAGCTCTTGCCAAAGATAAAACTTACCATGTGTGTTTTGGAACCAAGAAACTGTATCATGACGAGAGACTTCATGGCGTGAACAGGTCTGTTGCAATCCGTAAGAAACGGTATCATTCCATGATGGTCTCCGGCAGATGCGACTGTATCTACGGGAACTTTGTGTTTCATTATGATAAAGAACACTATCTGTCTTATCGAAGCTTAACTGACTGGAATACTACTATCACTTTTTCGGCTGTAGAGTTTCCTTACGGACAGGCAGAGATTGATGATTACATTACCCAAAACAAAGGTGCGGTAGCCTGGGAGCTCCGCGATATGGGTAACTCCTGGCAAATCGCCTGTGTGATCAATGCAGCTTCTAATCATCGTAAAAATGATTGTTTCCTGGATGGATGCGTGTCATTTGATATGAACTATGATAATATATCTTTCACAGAACTGGACGCTAAAGGAAATCTCTTATATCATAATGTACTTCCTTTTAATCTGGAAGGCAAATCCTCTGATCAGATCACAAATCTCCTATCGGAAACACTGGAGATAATCTTCCGGTATGCGTCAGACAAAAAGAAACCTCTGGTCTGTGAGAACATTAACTCTACCAGTCGAAAGAAGTTTTATGACAAAAACGCCCGCCGCACCAGACACATATCCATGTTTGCCTGTAGTAAAATACAATTACTTACCGCTTCTAAATCAGAGAAATATGGGATTGCGGTTACCTATATCAATCCTGCTTATACCTCCCAGATAGGTAAATTCAAATACAGGAAGCGGTATGGGTTAACCACTCATGAATCGGCCGCATTTGTGATCGGCAGGCGCGGACTTGACATTTCTGATGCAGTACCAAAACATCTGCATCATCTGGTAACTGATATCAATAAGTCAAGGCATACGCAATGGAAACAGATTTACGCTGCCATCCAAAAGTTTGACTGGGAAGATACCCGACCTTTGATCTATCCTGCAACAGTACCGAAGATTTCGATTCCCAATGCAGAAATCGCATTTACCATGTAACTGTAAATTTAGATTCGTAACTTATAAATAAAACCAACTCAGGTTTTGTACCTGCATGGAGCCGTTCTCCCTCAGAGAAAAGAATGTCCTCTGCAGGATGCAATACAAGATCTGTTTTACATTTTGATAAGAATAAAGTATCCGCGTCTTATAAGGTATATTAAATATGCTGAACTAAGCTTAGGAGTACAGCATTTTTCTCAAAAAGAAAAACAACCCATAATGACTTGTTTTTCAAAAAGAACTACCCAAGGTGACTTTTAAATTGGGTGTGTCGCCGGCCCTTACCGGAAGCCACGTTTGATTCTTTGAATCGGGCGTGGTAGGTCACTTAAAAAGAATCCCTAATAATGTATATCTGAACATTTTATATTCGCCATTGTGAAATTTGCGATGAAAAGTTGTTTACAGCTTTCAAATTTGGTGATACTCTTCTACTATAATAACTATCTTAAAGGAGATGATCACATGGCACGAGGAAGAAAATCCTATACTTTGGAAGAAAACATTGAAAAAACACAAAAAGAAATTGAAGAAATGGAGTCACTCTTAAAAGAAAAACACGAGTATTTAAAAGAGCTTCTGGAAAAACAAAAACAACAGCAGCTTGAGGAAATATACTCTATGATTCAGGAAAGCAACATGACACTGGATGAGGTTCGCGAACTCCTGGGAACAAAGATAGCTATGACTGCGTAATTTTTCTTTTTTGAGCGATTAGACAGTGTTATGGCGCGTTATTATTCAAATTTGAGTAATTAGAAAAGGCACTCACTTGATAGGTGAATGCCTTTTTCGTTACTCTTCTATTTATTCTTTCCCGCAAATATATTGATTGCTTCTACTGTTTCGTTATGTTTCAGTATTATTGTATTTATGATGATATTTAATTGCAAGCATTTCCCTCTCGTTTAAATCTACCTTTTCAGCATATTGAGGCCATTCACTTACAACCTTAATTATTAGTTCGATAATATTCTTGGCTTTTCTCTCGCTTATGTCCATTCTTTTGCCGGAATCCATAAGGTCTTTGATAGTCAAATCCTTATTCTTTCCGTTTATTTTCATCTGATGCATTGAAGTCCAATGACTGTCCGGCCGGAAAGAAAATGTCATATCGTAGGCAGGAGCAAGCGACCATTCGCCATTACGATTCATAAGAAATGATATATTTTTTACATGATCATCGTAATTTTTAGCAACTTCGTTAAACACCATTCGTCGAAATAATTGTTCAACATCTTCTTGTTGAAGACCCATCTGTCTCATTATCTGAACAGCCTGCTCATAACTATGAGCTCCCGGATCATTAAAATCATAATGCGCTATTCCTCCAAGTGACTGCATGTGTATTTTACGACCGGTATTACTTTCTCTGTCGAACCGTTTCGTCATGAAATGAGTACCTTCTTGGCTTTTTATCAGCCGGCACTCCGTCATTTCAATGCCGGCAGCTTTTGCCATAAGAGAATATGCATACTCGATTTTAGGATATTCCATATTATCAGCTTCTGTATCTTTATCTTTATTGTTTTTGATTTCCCCGAATTTCAAAAGCCAATAACCGTATCCACTACCAGCTTCAACCTGTCCTGATCGAATATCCTTTGTTTCCTCGTTCCATGCAATAAGAGCCTTTGCTCTTGCACCGCCAGCAGATGTTCCGATTTTTAATAGTTGACTAATCGCTTGTTCGTTTGCCGTAACATGAACATCCTTTCGTTCTGAAAGTATCTTGTCTGCGAGTTTAGCCAATTCATCTATATTTATTGATTGATCGGGAATGTCTTTTTTTCCAAGATCTGGTACATACTCAAGAGCTCCCATACCTCGACTGCCAATATAACAAAGTTTTTCTACTGCAGTAAGGCTTTCCAAACTTCTTTCAGTTCTTGCTAAATAATCCGCTATCACTTTCATACCAAACTTATCTGGTAATGAATCAGCCAACATGCCTGGAAGTCCATGAAATGTTTTTTCATTAAGCACAGGAAACGAATATATTTGTCTCGATAACGGCATCCTAATCGGAGAAAGCTCGATCCCGCTTTTTAAAAATTTCGAATCGTAACTAAATTGCGGAAAACTTGTCATATCTTCCTGTACTACCGTTCCGATTTTATTTCCCCACAAATAAACATAAGCACCTATACTCATTGCTTTTCATCCTCCCATATCCATTCTCCTTGATTCTCTGTATGAGGTTTGTATGCTCTTTTCTTTTTCTGTATCCCTTTATATATTTCCTCCGGGGTTCGTTTTTGTTCCGGTATTAAAAGATCAAAATTTTCCAAAAGATCAAAAACCCGTATAGCTCTTATGAAATTGTCCATGTTTACGCTTTCACCTTTTTCTATTCTAACAATTGTACTAAATGAAACTCCTGCATTTCGCGCCATTTCATATTGTGTCATATTTCTTCTGATTCTAATATCCTTTACACGACATCCAAGTTCTCTTAAAATAGAATCGGCACTATCCGTTCCGCAAATCTTCATTTTTGTCACCTCTCGTTATTTCTCTTTACTGAATAATATTATAGCATTTTGGACGGCTATTTGTCAAATATGAATAATTACTCCAATTAACTTATTTGTATTAATATGAGTGATTTTTATAGCACGAAGTTTCTTTTATATAACAAAAACCACCGTATGGGTGGTTTTTTACTTGCGCTTTCATCTCCACAATCTAAAGATAGGGAGATTTCTCGCTTATACTATTGTAAACTTTACAAGCTCCGATGTAGGAGTTGCAGAATTTATTCAAAGGCCTACCTCCGATTCAAAGGATTAAAAGTAGTCTTCTGCATAGATTATGATAATTATTCTTCTGTGTATTGTCCATAATCAATTTCTATTTTATCACAGATCCATTCATATCCAGCTCCGTTTTCATACATATTTTTTATTTCCTGTCCAATAGCTGTTCCGGAATACATCTCAATGAAACTTTCAATGATTGTATTTAATTTATGATTATTTCTATCCATTCTTCCTCCTGCGCTATATTGACACTATTTTCTTCTATGGACCGTTTATATTCATATGCGTTTAAAATTTATGAAAAACGGGCCTATATGGCCCGTTTTAGTTGTTAAAATGCAGATTTTTTAGTCTGATACGATAGTCAATTCCCCAGTATCCCTGCAGTATTTATACAAAGAATCTGAAAGATATTCTTCAGCTCTAAGGACAGTTTCATTTACTTCTTTAATCATATTTTTTAAATCATGAACGTTAGACTCTTCTGTTACCGGCAAAAACAAAAATTCATGTAGAGAAGATGGCAACAGATAAATATCAGATGCCGTAACATTAGCTGCTTCGTCAAGTACCTTTTTTTGCAATATAGCTGCAGCCCCATACTTTTTAGAAGCATTTGTAATCATCCAAATAGGCGGACCAAAACCAAATATATTCACCGAAGAAAAGACTGGTTGAGAGACCTTTATTGAGTTTGGAACAGCGATTTCGTACAACTTAGATTCGTCCATATCTAAGGTTTTCAGTATATCATTTGTAACCGTAATTTTTCCTACATCATTGCCTTCTTTATCATATACAACAAAATGATAAATAATTGCCAGATCCAAAAAATCCCGATAAGGAATATTTTTTAATAACTCGAGATTTGCTTTTTTATTAATTAAAGCGACAGAAAGATTTTTCAAGTTCAACAAATCTTTTTGAAAATTTTCTTTCAGCTCTTTTTTTTCTTTTTTCTCCTTTAACATCAATAAAACCATTTCACGCATGGTACTCTCAAATGTGTTCTCCCTCAAATAGCTTTGATACAAAAAAGCCAAAGATAATGAAGGAGCAAAAGGAACCCCATTCAACGTCACCTGCTCTTCTGTGTAATTGATTTTAGGAACGCGTACAAATCTTAAAGACAATCCTGGATGATTTCTTAAATAATAGTCACCAGAAGTCTTCATTTTCAGAACAAAATTTTCATAAGACATTTTTTCCATAAATTATATCTCCTTTTCTCTTGTAATTCGTTACAATTTTAATATGACAGATTTTCAGCCTCTCAAAAAAGAAAACAAAAAATCTATCATATTAATATAAAGAAAAAAACAGGGAGGTATGAATCATGTTAAAAAAAATCAAAGGCGACCACAATATTCTGGCCTCAACAATTTGTGTTGTTATTGCAGTTACTTTAGCACTAATTATTTTATGTTTATGCGGAACAGCCATAAAAGACAATGTTCCTGCAATGGATAACCGGACAGGCACAATATTTCATAATGACGGAACAGAGGTTCCTGATCAATTCTAAAGAAAGCCCATTGGGTTTTCTTTTTTTTGTTCAAAATTCAAAAACCTCATAGACTCTTTTCGCTCATATTAATAATATCACAATAGAAAAAAGGAGACTCCATTATGATTAACAAAGCAAAAATTGCTTATGCAGAAAACCCAATCCGCATCATTGGACCAATACTTTTCTTGCTTATGGTACCTAACCAGAGTTTTAGAGAAATGTTGACAGAAAGCTGCGGACCAAATGCTACACTCTATTTTCTTATTGGCATTCCAATTATGCTTCTTGACGCAATATATGGCGCTGATTTCAGAAGCAAAAAGAAGCAACGCATCACAAAAAGAAAGACCAGCCTCATTTAGAGGTTGGTTTTTCTTTTTTTCATACTACTTTTTTTCATTCATATTAGTAGCATCTAAAAAGAGAATATGGAGGAATACATTATGACATCAACTCAAATCAAAGAAATTTCTACATTTGCTAAAAGCAGTTTCAGCAAGTCCTGGAAAGAAGTTCAGTCGATTTTTGCAGATTTCAAATCGAAAATCAAAGAATCTCTGGTTTCCATGAAAAGCAGAAAAAAAGCTACAAATGAGATACGAACAGCATACAAACATATGTCTATCGTATTTTTTGTTGTCTTTTTCTTATTCTGCATGGAGCATGAAACTGTTTTGTGGACAGATATTTATGCAGCATTAAAGACTGTTATTTCCGAAATGGAATTAAGAACTGTTTTGGCAAATGTGGCAAATGTATGCGCTATTTTAATTAATGGCTTCTTTGCCACCATGAAAAATCTTTTAGCCAATTCGCTGTATTGCTATCTTCTAATTGGCTCCCTATTTTGTGTGCTCATGATCGAATTTAAGCGGCTCCGTGTTGCTTATCACTCTTTGTTACATGACAAAAAAGAGAGCAAATTGAAGAAAGCCTAAACTCAAAATTTTTCTTTGCGGTACACAACCGGGAGAAAATCAAAGAGTGACAAAAAAAAAGAAAGACCAGCCTCATTTAGAGGGTGGTCTTTTTAATTTGTTGTATTTTCGTATTATCAGCGCGCAGGTCAAAATCGATAATTTTTCCTTGCCTATACATTTTCATACGCTGTTCTTCTTCTTTTTCTCTCCGTTCTATCCAACGGTCCCACATCATAAAAGAAAATCCACGCAGGGCCCAGACCAATAAAAAGGGAATAACAACTCCAATTCCTATGGCCCAATCTAATTTTCGATAGATTTTTAAAAGCAATATTGTTATTCCTGCTGCGGATGCCAATAAACATACAAGACGATACAGAAAGAAACATAAGAAATCCCAAATACAGTCCGGCTCTCTATTTTCACCGGTCAAAATATACAATATGACTTTACGCATACTTCTTCCCCTTTGTGTTAAATGCTCCTATCTAACTCCTTCCTGATCCAAAACATCTTTTAGATATTGCCAAAGGAATAGATAGGACTTTGTTTTTGTGAGTGATTTTTTAGTTACATATTGTTTATTGTTTTTTATTGAATCTAATTGTTCTAAAGACTCTCTGATCCTTTCAGACGACCATTCTTCATTTTCTGTCTGATCAATGAATTCCAGGTACAAATATTTTTTTTCATTTATTGCCTTCAAAATCAGTGAAGAAAAAGACGTCATCGCAAACTTAACTGATTTTTTCTCATATCTTTTCTTCAAAATTTCATAAATCCCATTATTTAAAGCAGGATCTTCCGTAGCGAAAATAAATGAGTCATTCACATTAGAGTTTTCAGTAAAATATACCTTCAATTGTTTTCCAAAAAGGCTCTTTAATTCTTTCTCTGAGAGCTTACTTGACCCGGCAATAAAATCACATTTTTTAATCAGCAAATTCATCTGAGGCTTTATCTCTTCTGTATTTACCTTGTCGTTAAATACATTATAGCGGGCCATAACATCCTGCAATTTGTAAATTTTATATTTACCGGCTTTGTGCACCTGCAGATATGTGGGAAGACCCTCACAATATAGGAGCAACAGATAAAGTAACCTCAAGATATTTTGATTAGGAATCTCACAATAACAATACTGATAGTCTCTTTTCAGGCCAGCATAACTGTCGCTGTACTCTTTCAGATCCTGCAATGTCAAAAACAAATGCAGATTCAAGACTGTTTTCTCTTCTAATGTGAATTCGTCCTTTTTGATACAATTGATCAACAGGTCCGGCGAACCGGTTGGCATACATTTTGTTGTAAGTAAGCCATAAACAGTTGGAAGTGATAATAATTCTTCCAAGTAATCTGGTTTGTAATTTGCCACTACTCTTCTCCTTTCGTATTATTATTGCGCGACTGCCTTAATGATTTCTTCTCTTGTAATGCCGATATCATCCAAAAGGACCTCCAGCATTAACAGAGTGGTCTCGTTGTCTTCTCCTTGTGAAGCCACAAAATTCAGGATATTATGAACAAGATGGTTTGCACAATTCGCCGCATTAAAATGCTCTTCGATATAGGTCTGCAATTTGTTTACATGTTCATCTGAAAAAAACTCAAATTTTTCCATATCTTCTCTCCTCTTTTTCTTTTGATACAAAGAATATGATAGAAAATGAGTTAACAAAAAAGAAAACCTCAGGAAAATAAATTTTGAGGCTAACTTTTGTCAAAAAATTTCTTATATGTTTATTTTTAAATTGAGCATGTCGCCGGCCCTTACCGGAAGCCACGTTTGATTATTTGAATCGGAGGTGGTAGGTCGCATGCACCAAAAATGAGTTTCACTTTTTTCCCGGAAAAACTTCATTTCATTTTCATTTCACCCCACCAAATCCACATTTTACAAAATGAGATGCACTTTTAATTGCGAAATGTCTCAATAGGGTCTATTTTCTTTTTGAAACCACTCTTCTATCCATTTTTTAATGACATTCGGAAATTACACAAATCTGCCGAAGTGGCTTTAAATTTTAAAATTACCTTTAAGTGTTTACAAAATGAGTTGATTTACAGAAAAGTAAACACCATTTTTAAGCTGGGAATATTTTTGGAATGGGACGAAAAAAATGTAGGAATTATGTGGGATGATTTTGGCTGACCTGTATTTAATATAAATGAGCATCTGTTTTTTTATTGAGGTAGAAGGCTATGTATATGAAAACCCCCAGTCTTTTTAACTGAGACTGAGGGCTTTGACGTTTTGTTGGCTTTCCAGTATGTAAGGCCCCCTTTTTTATTGAGTCAGAGGGCTTTTTTGTTTTGTTATGCTTTTGCAAGCTGCAATGTCTTAACTTCTTCCAATGTCTTCTGCATATCCTTAAAAGCAAGAATGAGTTCCTTAAAGATACCCAGTTCGGACTCTGTTAATTCACCTTCAGGGGATTCCTGAGCAGGAGTACAACAAGGCTCACAAACTGTGATTTCTTTAACGGGCTCCACAATGGGATCGATTTCAACATTGTCTATAAAACATTTCTTTGTCTGAGGGGCAATGATGATGCTGCCGTCATTCATTTTCATCATACGAACAGTGTCGCCTGACTGCAACCCCCATTTACGGAAACAGATAACAGGAATGTCAACGGCAGACCCTTTTGTTGTGAATTTTCCACGGTAGGTCATATCCTCGTAAGGGTAAAGGTAAAGATTAGGACCAAATTCTTCTTTCATCTGTGTGATGTCTGGCACTTTTTCTGTGCTATCATTTGAAATCCTAATATAATTTTTCTTTCCGGAAACGTATTCAAACAATAGATTATCTCCGTCAAGTCCTTCAGCACATTTAGAGTCCATACTCAATCTGGGTCCATGGATTATTTTATCCTTAGAAAACACAATATTTTTCTTTTGGAATAAGTATTTAGCAAAATGAATATAGGAGATTCCATCTTCTTGCTTAATCTTCTGCACTCTCTTGCATTTCAAGTAAAAAGCATCATTTACTTCAGTAGTGAAAAGTTTTGCTTCACTTAATTCATATGCTCTTGATATTCTATGAGGCAAGGGTATTATATTGTTTTTGTGTTCAATTTTAAAAGAAATTTTCTTTTTATCTGGCTCATCAAGAGCTGTAAAAATAATGCCGTTAGCTCTAAATGTTAGGGAAACAAACTTTTTGTCGGTAGGTATGTAGATTACTCCTGATCTGGGATCATATTTCTTTTCTAATTCTGCCTTAGTAATAATCATAATATTTTTCTCCTTCTGCTTACATTGATGCTTTCAATGCTGTTAATGTTTTTTGAGCTTCTTTTACGTTTTGTAACATTTGTGCCATAGAACAGTTTTGTTCTGCCATAATTTTGCGGACCAGCTTAGACGAAGTATTACATTCTCCACACATATACATTTGTTTTGTTTTAGTTGTGAAAGCGCGAATTGGTTTTTTGCAAATATCACAGATTTTGTCCGGACTTTCTAAAAATAATTCATTCTGTTCATTCATCCAGAATTCCATTTTTGTACCCGCTGTAGCCTTTGTTGCTGTCATAAAGTATCGATTCATATATATCTGAAGATCTGCTTTTTTTCTATAAGTGCAACTGTCTACATTTGCTCTTCTTGAAAAAATATCACTATGTTGTTCATGAAAAGACAATATATCTTTTGCATATTCTTCTTCAACACAGCGGATTTTCATATAAGTATAAGGACGATAAACTTCATCCACTACAAAAACAGGTGTTTGCTTTCCGTTAACTAAACGATTAAATAATTTTTTAGGGATATGAATCATACTGTGGCGATTTACTTCACGTGAATTTCCCCTATTTGTCTTTTTAATCTTTTCTTCAGATACGCGCAAACAATATTCATTTTCTTTTCGAACAACTTCATATGTATCCTCTTCGTCCACCAAATCTTTCAAATTAAGATACTGCTGGATTTGTCCGGATCTATGAGCAATTCGATTTACTGATCTTGCAATAGTATTGGGACGATATTCCTTTGTCATTCTGATTGAATTATCTTGCTCTCTTGACATATACAACAAAGTACCTGCTGGCTCAGCCATAAAGTGCATTTTAACTCCGTTGAGAATTTCTGTTGGTTCTCCGTTCCTCATTCTGGTTACCATTTGAAACATAACGTTTCTTCTGTCAATTACTTCCTCCTTAGGCGATGTTAAAACACTCATTATTTAATTTTCCTCCTTTGCAAAGGAACAAATAAAAAAAGACCTCGATCTGAGGTCTTTTCCTTCCGTTTGCTCCCGTTATCTTTTTGTTACTTTTAATATGATAGAAAAAAATGTCGGAAGTTTGATACTTAGAATGCTGATATATGTTCTCGGATCAAGTAATACAGACTCATCCATTTAATACAGCTGTTTTCTGTAAATATTGCATACGTAAAAATTCCAGAAGATCATCTACTTTGTCACAATGGCCATCTCTAATTAATCGATCCTGCCAATCGAATCTTTTATTGCTATTTTTCTCTTTCGTAAATCACATTGCCATCTTGCAATCTTTCATATATATCTTCTGACAAATAAATGTGATATCTACTTCCTTCTGTTTTGATTTTACATATCCATTGCAATTCATAATTCTCTGTCTCTATAAGAACCACATTGTTATATTTTTCATTTGGTTCTTCAATAATTGCATAAGATTCATCTAAACTACATTCTTTATCTGCAAAATAAATTCTTCCTGTTGTTAACTTTTCAATTGGCGTTTCTTCGTAAGTTGATGAAGAGTTTAAATGTTCGCTACCCATACACACTATCAAACTGATGTATACTACCAAACCTATAATACCGATCAATGTACAAATATGCTTTGGATACTGTTTATTATTTCTTCTTTTTACTTCTGGTCTAACCAATATGAATGTACATGCACCAACTGTTCCAGAAATAATCGCAATAATTAATGCTACTTCTATATTCATTTACTTCTCCTTTCTTGAAATCTTGATGAAATCGTGCTTTTTGAGAGTCATCATTCTTCTCCTTTTCTCATTTATTGTACTTAATATGACAGATTATTTTCTTATTCTGTTCTTTTCTAAATTTTGTCCGTCTTTGCGGCAGCCTTGTCGATAGTAATTCGATGGATACTTGGGATATTAGATAAAATACCTTCTTTAATAATTTTTCCAAGACTAATAGGAGTATATCCGCACATATTGGCAGCCAAATTTAAATGCTTGCATCCATCTTTGTACATTTCCACATTGCTATGGTCATGACCATGGATGTTGAGACACCATGGAAGACCATATACCGGCTCATGATATAATAAAATTTTATCTGCTACAAATAACGGGCCGGTATAGATTTCTCCAAAACAATCTGTATAATCAGAACGCCTATCGTGGTTTCCCAAAAGAAGAATCTTCTTTCGAGCTTTAATTTGAGAAACATATTCTGCTTTACCTACATCACCGAGACAAACGAATGTGTCAGCCTTTCCGACAAGTTGATTGATGATAGCAATCTGCTCTTCCGGCGTGATCCAATTAGGATCCATTAACTTACAGTCTACATCACCAAAATGCATATCCGATAAAATAAATACCGATCCGGTTGCGGACCAATGTTTAAATGGTTCATACAAAGTAGGTATCATTTTCGCTTTCTCCTTTTTTCTAATTCTTCCAAAACGGACTGGTAATAATTTAATGTATTGTTTTTTTTACTCTCCTGTATATCCTTACAATGAAAGCAAACATATTCCGGGTCTTCATTTTCTGTTTCTTCACAAAGTGTGAGCAGCTCTTTAGGAAAATACTTGTAACATTCTCTGCAGATTTCGATTTCTTCCGGCTGCATTCCCAATTGATTCGCGATCACACTGGCCGCATCGTCCAAAATCAATTTCTTTTCCACCATCATATCAGCCACAATGCCGTCGAAAATATCGGAATCAAACCATTCCAAAGTGTGCCAGTAATCCAGAAGTTCCTCTTTCTTTTGCAAAAGGCAGGTCTTTCCAAAAGCCGCGTACCAGCCTGTCGTTGATGTATTAATCGGAATTCCCTGATCCGCAAATACCTCCAGAGAATAATAATCATGCATCTTAAATAGCTGGTTTCGAAATTCTCTTAAAAAATCAATCGTGATCATTTCTTTGTATTTTTCAGGAATATCATATTCGATATGAACATCCCTACCTTCACCAACAATAGGCATATATAGTTACCTCCCTACGCTTTCTTACAATGCCTTTCGGCACAATCACAGCAAAGTGCATATTCGTCACCGTTCTCCGTGTACAGCATGGTTACTTTTTCGGCTACTTGCAATTTACGCTCACAGTGATAACACTTATCATTGTTTTCGACTCCCTCTTCATCCAAAGTTTCTTCTATCCTTTGGCACATCTCAGATATCCAGTTTACGGGTTTATACCAGACAAAATCCTCATCTTCTGCTTTATCCAGCAACTTGTTATTTAAGGGAAGCTCAAGGATTTTTACTGCCGCATCCACATGCTTCTGAATAAGTCCCGTAACCATAGAAGTTCTTACTAATTTTCTTGACCAGGGGCGAAGATATCTTCCATCCAGATCATCCAGGATTACCATACTTTCAATTGGCTCTCCCTTCCAATCCTTCAGCCACATATCAATTTCTGCGCCACGATTCTGCATTCCTCTGTCTGTGACTGGTGTGTAACCCAGAAGATCAATTCCATATTCTTTCAATTTATCGCGTAGCGCAACAAACAAACGCACATCTCTGGTATCTTGACCAGCATCCATATCTGCCCATCCTTCTCTCCAGGTGCTGCTTAACACCACTTTTGCCCCTGTCAGGTCGATTAACTGCTTGAGCAGCTCCAATTTGCTGTCCGCAACAAATGTAAACCCATATACAGTTTCCTGCGTATAATTTGTATTTAATACACCATCTACATCCAAAAATATTGCTTTCACCATATTTTCTCCTTTTTAATCTAACTCCCACCAAAAATCGAAAACACGGTGACACATATTTCCGTTCTTCAATTCGCCTTTATATCTCCTAATTTTTCTATTTGACATCTTCTTAAGGCATTTAGACCTCTTTCCTCTATGAGTTTCTTTATAATAAGGATGAGGATTTGGAATAAACTCCAAATAAGAGCCGTTATGAACCATGATTTCGCCTTTGTAATAAGCAGGAAAATAAGGATTTTCTTTACACATTTTCTCAATATATTTTTTATGCTTCAAATAACGCTCTCTTTTGTTCCTTTTTCTTTTATTAACTGCAGTCTTCTGCTCTGTTAATTCTGGATGAGCGTCTTCGCATCTACCAAAACAATATACTTTGCCGCCCACTTTATCACACCAAAGAAACTGTTCAAATTCATCCGCAGCGTCTTCCGGCTCCAAATAGTGATAAATATCATTGGGGATTCCCTTTTCTGCTATTGTTCTTTCATAGCAGGCCATTCTTCTTATAAAATCATATTCCCCGTAAGGACAGCTTCTGCACTCCATAAACAAAACCACCTTTCCGATTTAAAGACAAAATGGGAACCCCAATAGAGTTCCCGATTTGTATGCTGCTTTTGTATAATTTCGACACAAAGTAAATCACTATTTTACTGAAGGAATTACTCAATATCACTAAAAACGGGCTTTCCGTCAACAATACTAATATCGAAAGACGTTCCAGTCGACTCTGCCTCCGTAGTAAACTCTTCATCTCTGTGACTGGGTTCAGTTATTGCCTTACAATTTGTGATTTTTTTATCTGAAAATAAAGTAAACTTCTCACCATCCCACGACAAAACCACATTTCCGGTTTCTTCAAGAGTACCGAATACTGTAATGATATCTTGTCCAAACTGCATAGGACAATCATCTGACAAAACATAAACAAAAGCAGAAAAGTCACCCGTCACACCTTGCAACTCAATTTCTTCTCCATAAGTAATGAGAATCTTGTCTGCATCTCTTACAGTTCCCCACATAATCAGGTCATAATAATTTGGACCACAAACCAGATCATAATACTCTTGTGCTTCTACATCAAAAGAAAACACAGCGCTTTTCAATTCTTTTGCTGAAGCATTATAAGATCCATCAAATTCATCACCCCAATCGAAGCAAGTGGAAACCGTTACAATATTTCCCTTTTCATTGGAAGTTATCGTGGAAGCATCTATCACATCTTCTTTTCCCTCTAATTCCTTACAATGAAAAACTGATAAAACAACAGGGTTTTCAGCATGATCGATGTTAATAGAAACATTTTGGATTTTTTGTCCACATCCTGCCAAAGTACATATGCAGACAATTAATGATAAACAGGTTACAATTTTCCTTTTCATTTTTAACTCCTTTCCTACTAAATGGGATCCCCATTTTTTAACATATACTCACAACAGTTCAAAAGATATTCCCCAAATTCCCTTATTTGATTTTCATGCAAAACAAACTTAAAGCCTCTGCCACAATAATCAAACAATACAAATGTATAAAAAGTATATTGTTTATCACAGTCTTTTTCATTCCATCCAAAAACAATAGATGTATGCTTGTCTATTGTTCAATTCGTTCCCATGCCTAAAGGAATTATTTTTTGATTTAACAACTGAGGGAGCTTTCTCGCTTATACTATTGTAATTACGGCATCTTCCTTAATTAATTCATCCAAATTATATATAGCCTTGATTGTTATTACTCTTTTCATACTTTTTGCTCACGCTGGGCGCTAATACCAGATTAGTATCGCCTTCCTGCATCTTTCTTTTTATTTTTGCTGCGCAGAAAATTTAATGCGCGAATACGCGCTGCTGCTTAAAGAACAGATCCGGATCCTTTGCTGCCTTCTCAATCTGCGCGAAAAACAGCCTTTTGCATTCCCAAAATTTACGATAAGCTGTCGCTATATTCTGATCTTCACTCAGATTTATTATGCTAAGCTCGGACATCAAAGAATTGATTTCATAAAATTCCTTTCCTTCTTCCTGTTTCTTTTCATTTATGAAAAAATAAGGAGCCATAAAGGCGGTTCTTCTGATATAAACCTGAGTCTTCTCATCACACATTTCGTAATTTTGTGAAATAGCAAGTTCCAACAAACTGGAGATTCGGGATTTCTGCATTTTTGCAGTTAACTCATCATCTTTACACTGGAATAACTTATAATAGCCAAGCTCTAAAAGACGCTCTTTTTCATAATCCGGGAGTACATAATAAGTTTCTTTTTTCTTTTTTGTCAAAGCGGCTTCCGTCGTTTCCAATAAGTCTTTTGCAATCTCACCACGATATACTTTTTTGATTTTATCTAAACAACGAGCAATCAGAACAAATTCTCTTTTATGGTTAACCCATAGCTCATATTGGCCATCTTGCTTCCAATTTGGCTCCGGCTCCTTCTTTTCGTTTTTCATTCTCTTAGTGGAACTTTCCAATCTTCCTGCTGCTTTTTTCTGTTTGATAACATCTACCATTCGTAATTTATCTCCTTTATATTTTAAATTTTTTCTATAATTTGCTGATTTTATATCTCTCTTCTTTAAGATACTAAGCGGCAATTCTCGGTTATTTAATTACCAATCAGTTGGCCTTATCGATAGCACCAACTTTCACACCATTCATGAAATAGTCTAAATGGCATAAATAAATAATATCCTACGAATGCAACTGGGGCTAAAAAGAAATACATTATCAATGCCACATACGTCCTTAAAGGATTCTCTTTTAACCGCATTTTTACCTGATCTCTATTAATCCAAAAGAAGTCTGACGGATAACAAAAATTATCTTTCTTCATCGCTTTTCTCCTTCTTAACATAAGTTAACCAAATTAAGATTTATCGGATTGACACTCTCCACAGCTAAAGCTGGGAGATTCTTGTTTCTACGACCACTACATTGCCTAAAAGACTTTAGTTTTACGTTGGTCTCCACAAGCGTTTGGGCTTACGCCCTGTTCCCGTATGCCCTACGGTACAAATGATTATACTTACGCAGCGAGCATTGACAATCCTTTATTTAGGATATTAACTGCCGCGTTTTGATCTCGGTCATGTACCGTATGGCATTGTGGACATTCCCATTTCCGGATAGCAAGATTTTTGATATCAGGATTCTTATAGCCACAGACAGAACAGGTTTGGCTGCTTGCATACATTCTGGGAACACGTATGACATCATTACCATACCAAGCTGCTTTGTACTCCAGCATATCAAAGAATTTAGACCACGAAACAGAGCTGATATGTCTTGCCAGCCTGTGATTACGGACCATGCCTTTAACATTCAGATCCTCAATGCAGATCGTTTGGTTTTCACGGATCAGCTGTGTTGAGGTCTTCTGTAACAGGTCATTGTTCTGGTTAAACACTTTCTCGTGGACTAAAGCTACTTTAATACGCTGCTTGTTACGGTTATTGGAACCTTTTTGTTTCCTGGACAGCCTGCGCTGCTCCCTGCGGAGCTTACGGAGTGACCGATCCAGAAATCTGTGATTTTGAACCTGGTTGCCATTACTGTCTGTGTAAAGATGTTTGATACCTACATCCAGACCGATCAGGCCACCAAGATTTTCTCTTGGTACCGGTTCAAAATCTACGTTCAGTACGGCGTAATACTTCCCGGAGGGAGTACGCTCTACCGTAACAAAATTGATGTGTCCGACATCCATGGTCTGCTTGATCTTCACCATGCCAAGCTTAGGCAATTTAAGATACTGGCCTACAATGCGGATATTATCCTTCTGATTGATGGTCCGGTAGGACTGGTGATGATCATGTTTACTTTTAAATGTCGGGTATCCGGCACGCTTTTCAAAGAAGTTAACAAAACCTCTATCAAGATCGCGCAGGGTCTGTTGAAGAGCCATACTGTCAACTTCCTTTAAAAAAGCAAACTCAGATTGCTTTTTTAAATCAGTTAACATGGCACAGGTTTCAAAATATCTTACCTTTTGACCCTGCTCGTAAGCATCTGAT
>JAZNMF010000069.1:0-20567 GCA_045579545.1 Acetatifactor sp.
TGCGGATGTGAATCTCGGACCGAAGAAAAATAATATTATTCTGAAGATTACCGCAAAAGACGGTGTGTTTCAGACGTATTTTAAGTTCTTGATGAAAGAGATCCGGATGATGCCCCGCAATTATGTTTACAATAACAGGCGCTTTATTGAACTGGATGGATTCAAAGGGCAGAAGGGTATTGCATTCTCAAGATTGTATAAAAAGAGCGAAGGACCGCAGGATGTTTCTGTAGATGCAATTGACTGGATTTATCCCGTAAAGCCCGAGCAGAGCAACCATAAGAAATTTGCATTTCAGGACTGGATAAAAGAAGGATATATGGCATATGCCTATACCTGCTTTGTAGGAAAGCTTACCTTAAAGCACGAGTCCCCTTTGAAAGTTTTTGCTGACGGAAAAGAGATTTATTCTGAGGGAAAAGGAACCCTTTGTGCAGAATTTCCCGAAGAAACAGCTCTTTTGATTAAATCCCGTAGAGATAGGGAGGAATGGGGATTTGAGAGTATCAGCGAAGGCGTTCATACACTTCCTTTTGCGGAAACGGATGATTGTTCAGACCTGAAATGGCTGTGGATTGGACCTTTTGGCAAGGCAGAGGAACCCATCGACCATCCCTATCCCCCGGAGATAAATCTACAGTTTGATGATGCTTATGTGACGGTAAGCGGGGAACGGGTGTATTGGAAGTTTTACCGGGAGAATACCAGCCTTTACCAGCAGCTGAACACTATCTTTTACGGTCAATGGTTCTATCCGCTGTTGGTAGGCATGAACGGCCTCAGAGTTCTGGCGGATAAGCTGGGAATCCATGAAATTTATGAGTATTTTAACAGCAGTATGAAAATTCTTGCTGAGCACCGGAAATATGCATGTTTTGAAGTGAAAAACAGTAATAATTCAGATATGCTTCCCAGCAGCGTACGTTTAGACAGGCTTGATCCCATCGGTACCATCGGAATGAACATGGCAGAATATTACTTAATGACTGCTGATAAAAGTGCGGAAAGCCTGATACTGATTCTCGCAGATGCAATGATGAATAAGGTTCCCCGCCTGAAGGACGGCACCTTTAACAGGATCGATACCATGTGGACGGATGATATGTATATGTGTCTTCCGTTCCTGGCAAGACTGGGCGTGGTACTGGGTGATACCAAATACTTTGATGAGGTTGTGACTCAGGTCTGCGGATTTTATCAGAGAATGTATATGGAGGATCAGAACATATTCTCCCATATCTATTTCCCGAAGGAAGACTTTGCGAACCGCGTTCCCTGGGGAAGAGGAAACGGCTGGGCACTTCTGGCTATCTCAGAGGCATTACTTTATATGCCGGAGAATTATGAGAAGAGAGCAGTTGTTCTGGAGATTTTTCAGAAGTTTGCCGGAGGCGTCTTGGCCTGCCGCGACAAGAAAGAGGGAATCTGGCATCAGGTGATCAATAATCATGACAGCTTTGTGGAAACCTCAGGAAGTGCCATGTTTATTACGGCTCTGGCAAGAGGTATCCGGCTTGGCTGGCTGGATAAAGCTTACACAGATGAAGTGGTTCAGGCCTGGGAAGCACTTACTCATAATTTTATTGACAGTGAGGGAAATGTTTACGGCGTGTGCCAGGGATCCGGCTGCCATAAGGAGGAGTATTATTATCTGCACAATTTAAATACCATTACCAATGATGACCACGGTATCGGTATTGTACTGGGGGCAGGCGTTGAGATCATGAATTTATTAGGTGAATGATCCCAGTGAAAACAGGTTATTTGTTACTAGTCGGGGCGGCATCCTTCCGGGTGTCGCCCTGAAACTATGTTTCCTGTGGTTTGTATAATTGCTGACAGAAACAGGCACAAGTTTGGAATGTTTGAAATACAATAGAGCATCACCTTTTTATGGAGGCAATTATGAAACCTATTTTATCAAAAGGAATTGTCCTGAGCTTCATGCTGATTCTTTGCAGTGCTTTTTGCACAGGATGTACGGACGCCCATAAAGTCAGCGGAAACGGACTGACCGGTGTGACATTGAATGAGGTGGCTCATTCTATTTTTTATGCACCGATGTATGTGGCGATGGAAGAGGGATACTTTGAGGAGGAAGGAATCGAACTGACACTGGTGACAGGCTTTGGAGCCGATAAAACTATGACTGCAGTGCTCACAGGCGAGGCGGATATCGGATTTATGGGAAGTGAGAGTACGATTTACACTTATGTGGGCGGTACCAAGGACTACGTGGTGAATTTTGCGCAGCTGACTCAGAGGGCAGGCAATTTTCTGGTGGCCAGAAAGCCCATAGAAGAGTTTACCTGGGATATGCTTAAAGGCAAAGAAGTGCTTGGCGGAAGGGCCGGCGGAATGCCTCAGATGGTATTTGAGTATATTCTGAAGAAGCACAGCATTGATCCCGCAGAAGATGTAAAGATAGATCAGAGTATTGACTTTGGATCTACCGCAGCTGCATTTTCCGGAGGTCAGGGTGAGTTCACCGTGGAATTTGAGCCTCATGCAACCTCGCTGGAGTCAAAGGGTGACGGTTATGTGGTGGCATCCCTTGGAGAAGATTCCGGATATGTGCCCTACACCGCATTCTCCGCAAAGAAAAGTTATCTTGAGGCTAATCCTGACACCATACAGTCCTTCACCAATGCACTGCAAAAAGGAATGGACTATGTGCAGACACATAGCCCAAGTGAAATTGCAAAGGTGATCGCACCTCAGTTTGCAGAGACGGATCTTGATACCTTAACGACAATTGTTGAAAGGTATTATGAGCAGGATACCTGGAAAAGCGATCTGATCTTTACAGAAGATGCATTCACGCTGCTTCAGAATATACTGGAGGAGTCCGGGGTGCTCAATGAGCGTGTGCCCTATGAGAATCTGGTAAATACAGATTACGCAAAGCAGGCAGCCGGAAAGTAAAAAAGGGTTATTCGCGGACGCGGATATTCTTCATGGCCCACAGCTTTAATGCTTTGGCGTTGGTGCTGATCTTTTCGAGAGAATCCAGAATGGCCTGAAATGCAGGCTGTTCGGATTCTTCGATGACACCGTCCTCAGAAATGGCGATCAGCGAGCCCCTGAGTTTGTCGATATCTGACAGAGAACCAAGCACCTTAAGGGCAAGGCGGTCAAAATCGTCTATGGTAACTTCCTTTACGCTTCCCTTGCCTAAAGGGCATTCCTGCGCGCAGTAGGAGTTGCAGAGCTCAGGCGTGTTGTAGGCAGTGGCCATAGCCTTGACCTCCTCCGGGTAAGGAGAGATGGTGTCCAGTTCGATCCGGGCCAGCCGTGTGCGGTCTATGCCAACGATCTCTGCGGCTTTTTCACGGCTGCTCAGCTCGGGATTTTGTTCTGCGGCCTCCGATCGTGCCATATAGTACATGTTATCTGCTGCTTTTGTTGCTTTTTTTCCCATTTTATACATTCCCTCTTATGTAACTGAAATAATAGCCTGTAACACTTATTAGTTTAGAGGAAAACAAAGAATTTGTAAAGAATATTTCAGAAAGCAGTTGAGAGAATGTCTGAAATTTGATAAAATATATAAAACTGAGTTGTATGGAGATGCAGCCGCAGGATTTAGAATCGGGAGGTATGATTATGGGATTGATCAAGGCGATAAAGGATGCCGTTACAGGTGTATTGGCAGATCAGTGGAAAGAGTATTTTTATTGTGATTCTCTGTCCAATGATGTACTTGTGGTTAAGGGACAGAAAAGGATAAACAGCGGACGCGGCAGCAACAACGGAACCGACAATATCATTTCTGATGGTTCAGTGATCGCTGTGAACGAAGGACAGTGCATGATCATCGTGGATCAGGGAGAGATCGTGGAGTTCTGCGCGGATGCAGGTGAATTTATCTATGATAAATCTACGGAACCCAGTTTGTTTTCCGGCAATCTCGGCGAGACTGTTATGAATACGTTCAAAGCGGTGGGTAAGAGATTTACCTTTGGCGGAGATACCGGCAAGGATCAGCGGGTTTACTATTTCAATATCAAAGAGAACATGAGCAACCTGTTCGGTACGGCAGTGCCCATTCCTTTCAGAGTGGTGGATGCCAACATCGGACTGGATGTTGATATATCCATCAGATGCAACGGTGAATATTCCTTCCGCATCTGTGATCCTCTGTTATTCTACAAGAATGTATGCGGAAATGTATCCGGCAGATATGAGAAGTCTGAAATGGCCAGCCAGCTGAAGGCGGAACTGATGAGTGCCATGCAGCCTGCTTTTGCAAGGATTTCTGCTATGGGTGTCCGTTATAGTGCGGTTCCGGCTCATACGGCTGAATTGACTTCCTTCCTGAATCAGGAACTCAGTGATAAATGGAAAGAGCTTCGCGGTATTGAAATTGTGTCCATGACGATCCGCGGAATGAATGCTTCCGAGGAAGACGAACAGATGATCAAGGATCTGCAGAGAACAGCAGTGTTCCGCAATCCAGGCATGGCAGCAGCCACCCTCACCACAGCGCAGGCAGAGGCTATGAAGACTGCGGCAGGCAACACAGCGACAGGTCCCATGATGGCGTTCGCAGGCATGAATATGGCAGCGCAGGCAGGCGGTATCCAGGCCGGTAATCTGTATCAGATGGCAGGTCAGGGGCAACCGGCGCCTACTCCCGCGCAGATGGGATTTGTGGCTTCTGAGAGTCCCAAGGCACCCGTAGCAGGCTGGACCTGCAGCTGCGGCAAGACTGACAACAAGGGCAAGTTCTGCATGGAATGTGGTGCGAAGAAGCCTGCAGAGGCAGGTTGGACCTGTAGCTGCGGTGCAGTGAATCAGGGCAAGTTCTGTACGGAATGCGGCGCGAAGAAGCCTGCCGGCGCATTTGCTTATCGCTGCGACAAGTGCGGTTGGGAGCCGGAAGACCCCACACAGCCGCCTAAATTCTGCCCGGAGTGCGGCGATATCTTTGATGACAGCGATGTCAGACAGTAAGATCTGAAAGAGGAATTATGAGTAGATACGATACATTGAACAGAGAACAGAAAGAAGCGGTCCTTACAACGGAAGGGCCGCTCCTTCTTCTGGCAGGAGCCGGAAGCGGTAAGACCAGAGTGCTGGTTCACAGGATTGCTTACCTGATTGATGAGATGGGGGTAAATCCCTGGAATATTCTCGCCATCACTTTTACCAATAAGGCGGCGCAGGAAATGCGGGAGAGGGTGGACCGGATTGTGGATTTCGGCGCGGATCAGGTTTGGGTGGCTACCTTCCATTCCACCTGCGTGCGGATCCTTAGAAGACATATTGACAGACTGGGTTACGACAACAGCTTTACCATATACGACGCAGATGACCAGAAAGCGGTGGTAAAGGATATCTGTAAGAGATTCGAGATAGACACCAAGAAGTATAAAGAACGCAGTTTTATGAATGCGATTTCTTCCCTGAAAGATGAGCTGGTGAGTCCTTTGGAGTACCAGATGCGTGTAATGGGAGACTTTGAGAAAAAGAATATTGCTATGGTCTACAGAGAGTATCAGGAGGTTCTGAAGAAGAATAATGCTTTGGACTTCGATGATCTGATTTGCAAAACGGTGGAACTGTTTAAGACCTGTCCGGAAATACTGAACCAATATCAGGAGCGTTTCCGCTACATTATGGTGGATGAGTATCAGGATACCAACACTGCGCAGTTTGAACTGATCCGGCTTCTGGCAGACCGGTTTCGCAACCTGTGTGTGGTGGGAGACGACGACCAGTCGATCTACAAGTTCCGGGGGGCCAACATCAGAAATATCCTGGACTTTGAAATGGTTTTTCCTGAGGCGAAGGTGATCAAGCTGGAGCAGAATTACCGCTCCACCCGGAATATACTGAATGCTGCCAATGCAGTGATCCGCAATAACAAGGGCCGTAAGGCCAAATCCCTGTGGACGGAGAAGACGGAGGGCGAGCCTGTTCATTTTAAACAGCTGAATTCAGGATTTGACGAAGCTGATTTTATTGCAAGAGATATTTGCAGCCGCGTGAGAAGAGGCGCATCCTACAGAGACTGTGCAGTGCTGTATCGAACCAACGCACAGGCCCGTATGCTGGAAGAGCGCATGATCATGGAGGGCATCCCCTACAATGTTGTGGGAGGTGTGAACTTCTACGCCCGGAGAGAAATCAAAGACATTCTGGCTTATCTGAAGACCATAGATAATGGCCGGGATGATGTGGCTGTGAAGAGGATTCTTAACATTCCCAAGAGGGGCATCGGTAATTCCACCATGGATAAAGTGGATGATTATGCCCAGATCCGTGATATCAGCTTTTATGATGCACTCAGGGATGCTGACAACATTATGGGTATCGGCAGAGCCTCCCAGAAGATAGATTCCTTTGTGACCATGATTCAGACGTTCCGGAGCAAAGCACAGTATTACAGTATTGAAGATCTGATCCGCGATATCCTGGAAGTCATTGATTATAAAGAGTATTTAAAAAGCCAGGATGAAGAAGATACGGACGACAGAATCGCCAATGTGGAGGAATTGATCAGTAAAGCAGTGAGCTACGAGGAGACCCACGACGAACCGAGCTTAAGCGAATTTCTGGAGGAGATCGCACTGGTGGCGGATATTGACAACGTGGAGAGCGGCAGTAACAGAGTGATGCTTATGACACTGCACAGTGCCAAGGGTCTGGAATTCCCCTATGTTTATATTGCGGGCATGGAGGATGGCCTTTTCCCGGGCAGTATGGCGGTCAATACTGATGACAATGCAGAAATGGAAGAAGAGAGAAGGCTTGCCTATGTAGGGATCACCAGGGCCATGGAGGAACTGACCCTGACCTGTGTCCGAGCCAGAATGCTTCGGGGTGAAACACAGTATAATCCCATCAGCCGCTTTGTTCGTGAGATTCCGGAGGAATTGCTGGATGGCCAAGTGACACCGAAGAGACCTGCTTTTTCTTTGGAGGAAACTATTTACGATCCAAGACCAAAGGCGATTCTGAAGCCTAAGGTGACTGCCAAGGCAGATAAGCCTTTTATCGCTCAGGGGATCGGCAGTCTGAATCGTCTTGCGGGCATCAGCAAGGGCGTTTCTTACAGTGCTCCTGATGAAATTGATTACGCTGAGGGCGATAGAGTGCGCCACATCAAATACGGAGCAGGAACCGTTACCGGAATCATAAAAGAACCTAGAGATTACAAGGTTACGGTACAGTTTGATCAGGCGGGACAGAAGATTATGTACGCGTCTTTTGCAAAATTGAAAAAAATAGATTGACTGTAGTATTTTTGTACAGGATGTGGTATTCTATAATCAGGAAACACAATGTCAGAGTATTTTGCTTGACATTTTTAAGTGAACTCAGTAAAAAGAAAGGATGATGAGATATGAATAAACTGGATTTGCTGGAAGTTGCTAAATTAAAGAATTTTTTGGGCAAAAAGGAAAAAGAAGAGAAGGCATGTAACATAGTTGTATGGATCCTTGCAATTATCGGTATCGTAGCGGCAGTGGCAGGAATTGCCTATGCAATCTATCGCTATATGCGTCCCGACTATCTGGAAGAGTTCGAAGATGAATTCGAAGATGAATTCGAGGATGAGGAAGACTTGTTCGAAGACGAGTTATGATGTTTTGGAAGGAGGGGACAGCTGCCTCTTAATAAGGGCAGCTGTCTGTTTTTGTATGAAAAAGGGACAAGTATACGAGGGCGTTGTTGAAAAGGTGAATTTCCCCAACAAGGGTGTGGTCAGAGTCGGAGAAGAGACCTGTATTGTAAAAAACAGTCTGCCCGGCCAGAAGATCCGGTTCAGCGTCAATAAGGTGAGAAAAGGGAAAGCAGAAGCAAGACTTTTGGAGATTTTAGAAAAATCTCCTATGGAGACAGGTAAAACCTGTCCTCATTTCGGAATCTGCGGCGGCTGCACCTATCTGTCACTGCCTTATGAAGAGCAGCTGAAGATCAAAGAACAACAGGTAAAGAAGCTTCTTGACAGTGTACTGGAGGGCAGATGTGACTGGACCTTTGAAGGAATCAAAGGCAGCCCCAGATATCACGAATACAGGAACAAGATGGAGTTTTCCTTTGGTGACGAAGTAAAGGACGGCCCCCTTTCTCTCGGCATGCACAAGAGAGGAAGCTTTTATGATGTTGTTTCCGTCACAGATTGTCTCATTGTGGATCACGATTACAGGCTGATTCTGAAAAGCGTTAGAGATTACTTTGCAGACAAGGGCGTGTCCTTTTTCCATAGACTGCGCCATGAAGGTTATCTGCGCCATCTTTTGGTGCGAAAAGCCTCAAAGACCGGCGAGATTTTAGTGGCACTTGTGACTACCTCCCAGGATCCCTGGGGGACCGGGAAAGAAGAACTTATGTGTGAAGACGAAAAGACGGCTGCCTGGGAGGTTACTGCCGATAGGGTTGGAAACCTGATTGACGGCTTTAAGCGCACACTTCTTAATCTGGAGCAGAATGGCAGTCTGCACGGAAGCTTTAAGGGGATTTTACATATCACCAACGATTCCCTGGCAGATGTGGTTAAGAGTGACCGCACGGTTATTTTGTACGGCAGTGATTATTTTGAGGAGGAGCTTTTAGGGTTGACCTTCCGGATCTCCACTTTTTCCTTCTTCCAGACCAACTCCTACAGTGCGGAGGTACTGTACCGGACCGCAAGAGAATATGTGGGTAATCTGGAAAGGGTAAGTGAAAAAGGGCGCAAGCCGGTGGTGTTTGACTTATACAGCGGTACCGGAACCATAGCCCAGCTGATGGCTCCCGTGGCAGGCAAGGTAATCGGCGTGGAGATTGTGGAAGAGGCAGTGGAGGCGGCGAAGCGCAATGCCGAACAGAATGGGCTGACGAACTGTGAATTTATTGCCGGTGATGTTTTGAAGGTACTGGATGAGGTGGAAGAGAAGCCTGACATGATCATTCTGGATCCGCCCAGAGACGGAATCCATCCCAAGGCTCTGCCCAAGATCATCGCTTACGGCGTGGACCGCATCGTTTATATTTCCTGTAAGCCGGACAGCCTCGTGAGAGACCTGGAGGTATTTCTGGAGGGCGGCTACCGGGTAGAGAAGGCAGTGGCGGTAGATCAATTTCCCAATACGGCGAATGTAGAGACTGTAATCCTTTTAAGTCGGAAAGATGTCTACGAGCGAATCAAGTTCGATGTGAATGTTGAGGACCTGCAAGGCAGAGCATCATCCACTGCCACCTATTCTGAGATAAAGGCATACATTCTGGAAAAATACGGCCTGAAGGTTTCCTCTCTGTATATTGCCCAGATTAAGGACAAGTGCGGTTTTGAGAAACGAGACAATTACAACATCGGTGAGGGCAAGAGCAAAGAACTCATTTGCCCACCCGAAAAGGAAAAAGCAATCATGGATGCATTCAGACACTTTGGAATGCTGAGAGATTAAAAGCAAAACGGACCCATTTTCGTGGGTCCGTTCTTTTATGTCTGCAGATGATTCAACCAGATTCATGGTACCGTGCCGGCAGTCGGAGAATTTAAAAATTCCTGCATATCTTTTTTGATGTATCGTCCACGGACTCAACACGGTTACAACAGTAACCATGATTGCAAAGCAAACCACAAAAATACATATGAGCAAATTTTTAGAAACGGCACTCATCAGAGCCTGATTCGCCTCCTGGCGGAACCATTTCGGGCGAGCTGTACAAAACCCCGCCCAGTTTACAGACTGGGCAGTTGAGGATTTGGCGAGGAAGTAATCTATGATTACTGACGAAGTCAAAGACTAAACCCAAACTGCAGAACCTACTCCCTATCTAACTATAAGACAGTTTACTTTTTTATTGGATGGGAACATCTAAAGAGTACCTATTTTAACCTTAGAAAGTAATCAAAAAATTCAAAAAACAAAATTTGATATTTTATGATTATTTTATAGTATATTTTATAATCCTTATTTTCTGTTTCGCCCAAACCCTCAAAATTTTTCTGTACATAATATCAATAAGAGGGGTATAGAACATTACTCAGTGAGAAATCACCGACACTCAGTGAGAAATCACCGATGCCCAGTGAGAAATCACCGACACTCAATGAGAAATCACCGAAAATCTCAGTGACAAATAGACGGAGCTCAGTGAGAAAAAGACGGAAAACAACAAAAGAATCTCAGTGAGAAAAGTACGGTGTAGGACCTGCGACAAAAGTCCACCATTGACCGAGAAAAGTCCACCAAATTTGATATGAGAGAATTTATGGAAATAGCGAAGGCAGGACCCGCAGGTCCTGCCTCTTTGGTTTATTCACATTTGAACGGCAGGTCTGATTCCTGCTCAACATCTTTGAAATCTGGTCTCTGTCCATCTTCCAACATAAGAATGTCATCAAACGGGATTCCCCATGTTCCCATGATTATTTGTTTTTCCTCATGAGACTTTTCTTTGAGGTGGAATCTATAACCGACCGTTTTTTGTCTGCCCTGGAATCCCTGCTCGCGGACTTCTTCAACCGATACCGTAATGTCAGTGGTCGCATTGATTTCCTCAATGGCTGGTTCAATCACATATCGTATCTGGTCAACTGCGCGAGGGTATTTGTTGTCTGTAATGACCTGCGAGAATGTATCAACATTCAGATTAACACATCCCAGATTGACCATTGAACGGAGATATTCATACAACCTACAACTGTGTTTCTTTTTGAGCTGCATTATAAATCCAATCTCATATCTGGTGAAATTCTTCTTTTTGCCTGTGAGGAAATTTTTAAGACCTGCATCAAGTTGAATGTAGATTTTCTTTTCCTGTGTATCAACCTTGCAACCACTGGCAATCCAGTGGTAGAACTCATATACCCCTGGTTCTGTTTCAATACAGAAAGACATACCCATCAATTTGGAAATGCTTGAACGGATTTTTTTGTATTGATACCCACCGTTGGGAATGTCCATGAATTTCATAAAATTGTTGAATGATATGACCTCCACCGGAAACTCAGTGTCCTTTGGTTTGACATGGGACAGCATCAAGGCAATCAATCTTTTCTGGTAGACATCCAGAACAAAGGACTGTTTTGTTAGATTGCGGTCATAATCATCATCGGTACTCATTTTCTGAATCAACTTGTTGTCCTGTGAGACCACAAGTTGTTTTTCTTTGTTTTTGTATCTCCTGCCCATATCACACCTCCGGCAATTCATCAGTCATGTAAAAATCTGGTTCGCTGATATGCTTTGACAACTCATGCCCAATTTGTATTCTTATCAGTGGAGACTTCAAAAGTTCAGCAACAAAGAATTCTACATTCTCAGAGGCATCCTTTTTTCTGTTCTCCAAAATTTCCTCATAATCAATTTCCAGGATGTTACAGAGTTCTTTGCCTGTCATAACATGGTTGATGTCAAAACGATTCTTAAATCCTGCAACAATGCTTTCTCTGTCGGTCTGGTTAAAAGCGCAGACATAGAAATTGGTCACAAACGGTATCTTTGTTTCCAAAAAGTCCTTGCACTCCTCAAGAGCTGCCTTTTCTCCACTTGCTTTCTTTGTGTCAAAATTGTCTCCATCTTTCAGTTCCACTATGTAGCAATCATTGCCAGTGGGCATGATTTGAAAAATCAGCAAGTCGGGGTCATGTCCCTTGGGCAGATATTCCTTTCTGTTTTTTGCACCCTTTGCACACAGGAAAACACCGTCTGTTATTTGCTTATATTGAACACCATCCAGAAATTCAGTGAGGTCTGCAATTAGTGCAGAATTGGTCTCAATGATTTTCTCCAACTCGTTACCGTTACGAATAACGGTAGATTGCACTCGTTGGATGGCATCTCCAATTTGTTTGTCTGCAAATACTCGCTCATAACCACCAGAGGATGTTTTTGGACAACTGTCTTTAATCTTCGCCATACTCAATGTCACCTCCGATGAAATTGCGGTTCAATCCCTCGCAAGCATTGAGAACGGAATAACCGCCAGAGGCTGGGTCAAGAATCCAATCACCCTCGGATGTGGTGGCCAATATAAGTTGTTTCTGTAATTCTATCGGTTTGGAGTGGGGATGTGTTTTAACCACTTTCTCCATCCAGACATCGGGGATGTTGTGAATGTTCCAATACCCCTTTGCTTTGACAGGTTTCTTTTGTAGAACAATCAAATACTCGGATTTTCTTCTGGTTCTGTAGCCCATGCCGATTCTGCCCTTGTCCCAGACAATCATGTCAACAAGGTTCAAATCGGTATCAATCAACCACGGCAGCACACCTTGGCAGAGATGGAATTTATCCACCCACAGAAACAAGTGTCCACTTGGCAACAGAACACGGTCAATCTCTTTGATGAATTTAATGATGGTGTCCTCGTCCATCTGAGTGAGGTCTGACCTCGCTTTTCCTCTGGTTTCTCCCTCGTTGCCATAGGAGAGTTTGTCCAACACTCCACGGTACTGAGGGTCAAAGAATGCGGTCTTGACCGTTTTGTCTGGAATTGCCTCCAACAATTTCAGACCATCAGTTTTGTTTTTATAGTTCGCCTTAAATCCATTGTCAGAAATGGATTTTTCAATACTAAGTTCCATTTATTAAATCTCGCTTTCTTATTTTCTTTGTTCCTTGGGTTGGCGAGATTTCATTTGTTGGGGTGTTGGATTATGGTTAAGGATTACTCATCATCCTCGGAGTTCTTCTTCCCTCTCTTTTTGTATGAGGTCTGAGTAATTGCATGGCGCACTGCATCTGAGATTGTGATATTGGTGTCTGGTCTCTTTTCCTGCAGGTACTCCATTCTCTCTTTTAACATCTGCTCCATGCGGTCATCAATGACCACAGACAGCACTTTTCTCTTATTTGCCATAGGTTTTTGCCTCCAATCATTTGTTATATGATTAAGTATGATAGAGGGACTTTCAAAAACGAGTGAAAATCACATAACAGGTGATACTATCGCATATCATCACAGAACATATGAAAACGGACCCTTTTCGGGTCCGTTTCTTCATTTCTGGTCGATGTCATCCAGAATCTTTTTAAGTCTGTCTCTTTCTTCAATGAGGTGGAGGTAGAGGAAATATGGTTTGATTTTTGCTCCACCTGCAGCTGCCTCGTTGAGATATTTATCAATTTCCTCATAATGTTTTCTTGTTGCCTCTATGTCCAGAGTAGGGGATTGAGACTGTTTTTTCTTTTTGGGCATTGGGTACTTTTTAGTCAGTACAGATAGCACCAACTGATTGAGGGAGGTGTCCTGTTCATCAGCAACATTTTTCAAATGCTCAATGTATTCCTCCTCGCAATAGATGCGAAAATCTTTTTTGCTCATTGTTCGTTCTCCTTTCGTATCTCCTAAGAATTGCCGGACGGCAATGACTATGATTTGCCTAAAAGAGGCAAATCGTTCAGTTTAGGCAGTTTTGCCCTAAACTGCTGCGAGTGGTAACTCGCACATTGTAAGCATGAGAGATTGCCAAATTTTTAGACAATGAACGAATGCTTACAAATGGTTTGCATCTATGCTGAGTTTAGGCAGTATTGACTAAACGAGGACGGTGCAAACCAAACGAAAGAAATGACGGATGTTGTTTCTTTCGTGTGGCGGATTTTCAAGGATGGCAATCCTTGAAGCCTGTCCGGCAGGACCAGTCCAGACAGCGTCTGGCCCAGGGTTTTGCGATTTTTCGCAAAACCATTACTGGGTTAATCTTAATGCGAGAAACATTTTTGTCTGCATTTCGCATTCCACATACTTTCTTTGTACTTGTTAGAAAGGAGGTTTTATCAATGGCAGATTTTAGTGTTTCGTTGCATGAAGATGATTCGTTCAACTTAGACCATGACAACCGAAAATATCTCTCAAAAAACATTGACCCAGAGAGAGTATCAGAGAATATTTCGTATGCAGGAAACATTCCGCTCCGTGATTTTTACGAGGAGACTTTCCAAGCATCTTATGAAGAATACAGAGCGAAAAAAACGAAAGAAAGAGGAAAAACATTCACTGCAAATTGGCCTGAAAAATATTATGATTCCGTGGCACAAAAACAGGCAGAAGAAGATGAGAAACTGAGAAAAGCAAAACTGGATGGCAAACACGGTTCCGAGCTGGCAGACAAGAAAGCATATACCAAGGTAGCAAAACAGATAATCATTCAGATTGGCAATACAGATGATTTAGAGGCAATGGGGCCAGAGGAGCAGAAGAAAACCAGAGAGGCAATGATTGGAGCATTAAAGGAATACATGGACACATTCCAGAAAGAGAATCCGAATTTCAGAATTGTCAATGCAGTGGTCCATGTAGACGAAATATCTTTGGCACCGCATTTGCATTTGACCTATGTTCCGGTAGTAGAACAGAAACGAGGTCAGCATATTTCCAATTCGCTGAGAGGTGCATTGAAACAGATGGGATTTACTGACCAACCAAAAACGGAGACATCACCAATGGTCCATTGTCAAACACTCTGGCAGACCAAGGAGCGAGAGAGGGTCATTGAGATTGCCGGCAGACATGGATTGGATGTCGGTTATCAAAAAGGCAATAAAGGCAGAGGTCAGACCATCGGTGAGTATCGTGCTGCTAAACAAGCAGAACGAGAGGCAACAAGAGAGCAGTTGCAGATTGATGCCCAGAATGAGGAACTGGACCGCAGAGAGGCACAGGTTGCCGAGCAGGAGGAACAGCTGGACCACCGTGAGACAGTGGTCCAAAAGAAAGAGGAGCGAATTGATGCAAGGGTTGCGGAGGTCAACACCTACCTCCAGCATCACAAAGCACAAGTGGATGAAGCAAACCAAGCACTTGACGAAAGAGAGGCAGCGATTGAAGAACGAGAGCAGATTCTTCAAGCAGAGGCAGAGGCAAGTGTCAAGAAAATCGAGACCGCAGTCTCTGAGGCGATTGCATCCGTAAAACCTGCACCTGGCAAACGAATGGAAGATTATGCATCATCCAAAATGAAAAAAGGACACCGTTTGGTGCCGGACAAGGATTTGGAGACCTACATTGACCGCAGTTGGTACCGTCCAGAGCATATCAAAAAGACCATGCAGAATGTGGTGGACAAATTCAACGAATTGCCATTCGTTCAAGCGGCGCGAGAAACGATTTTCAGATTGGAACAACAGGTTCTGCAATTAAAGAGGACCATTCAAAGTCTGAAACAGAAGAATAAGGAACAGCAGGTTCTGCTCGATAAGGCAAAGGAACTCAAAATTGATACATTCGGAAAATCCATGTATGACAGACTGGTGGATGAAGTGGCAAAGGACCGCGAAAGGGTCAGCGAAATGTATGACCATGATTCTGATATACTCGGCAGATAAGCAAAAATGACAAACTTATTATATAAAAATTTAGATAGGAGGAAATTTCTATGGATAAAGAAACACTTAGCAACTATGGATGGATTGTGATATGTGTTTTGGTCCTTGCGGTAATGCTTGCATTTGCTACACCGTTTGGAACCTTTATCGCTGATGGTTTCAAGGCAACATACACTGGATTGTTCCAAACAGGTGACAGTGCTTTAGATGTTGGTCTGAATGCCGTTGGTGTATCGAACAAACTGCCATGTGGTCACGGCAGAAAAGAGGCAGGTGACCATTCACAAAAGGGGTGTGGCCACTACAACTGCCAAGATACTGATTGTGGTTGTGTTCCTGCATCATGTGGCGTTGAAGGTCACTGGAGCGGTGATGGTCTTGACCATACAACCAAGGTAAACCATACTGGTTCACAATATGCAACACCTCATACATATGCTTGTCAGTGTACAGAAGGATGGACTGTCCCTGAGGGTGGAACATATACCATGTACAGTGCAATCAATGGTAAAAGAGTGTACAACGAAAATGAAACATTGCCAGATTGTTATGCACCAAAAGCCAACGACAGTTATACGTTCGGAGATTATAAATACGAACACGATGGATACAATCCAAAAGGTTGGAAAGTGAGTGTAATTGACAAATCCAAAACAACATATGGTCCTATTTTGCAAAACATTTTCAATTTACCTGTTAATGATGCAAGCGGAACATTTGCAGGATGCACAAAATTAACTGATTCACCAGATATTCCCGAAGGTGTTTTATCTATGGACCATACCTTCAGTGGATGTACAAGTCTTCAATACCCGGCAAAAGTTCCGAGTACCGTTACAAACATGTATGAGACTTTCTATGGATGTACCGCACTTTTAGAAGCACCCGACATAAAGCATTGTGCCAACTTGACATATATGAGAGGTGCCTTTATGAAATGTAGTTCACTGGTTGTTGCACCTGCATTGCCAGATAAGATTACAAATATGTTGCAAACATTTTTTGGTTGTTCATCGATGACAACCTATATCGGCAGCACCGATGCTGATGGCGATTTTTCAAATTATAAGATGCCAAGTGGATTAAAAGATATGCAATCAACATTCTCTGGATGTGCATCATTAGTGGAACCACCAGTTACTCCAAGTACAGTAACAACCATGTACGGTACTTTTTGGGACTGTAAAAAATTAGTTAGTGCACCAATAGTACCAAACGGAGTAACTGATATGACAAGCACCTTCCAAAATTGCACATCACTCAACGAAGTAGTATCAATACCGTGTCAATTAGGTATAACAGGATGGGCAAACTGTCCTGCGACTGTCCATTATTATCATGTTGATGGTTGTGATGGTTCTTGTGGCAAGTAAAAACCTTATGAGCAAACATTAAAGGACCCTTTCGAGGGTCCTTTTCTTATTTTATCAGCAATTTTCCCACCTATGCTCACGATGTTTATTTACAACTTAATTGTGAATATTTCAGAGGATGGCTTGAAAAAATGGAGATTCTGCAGTATAATATAGTATGCATTATTGTGTTTTGGAGGAACCATGATGAACTGGGAATCATTTAGATTTATAGACCTATTCGCCGGCATTGGTGGAATTAGACTCGGATTTGAACACGTCGGCGGACATTGTGTGTTTTCTTCTGAGTTTGATGAGGATGCTTGCACCACTTATGAGGCGAACTTCGGAGAGCATCCGTCTGGCGATATTACAAAGATTGATGCAAAGGACATCCCCGACTTTGATATTCTGCTCGGTGGTTTCCCTTGCCAGGCCTTTTCTATTATTGGAAAGAAAGAGGGGTTTGCAAACGAGACTTGCGGAACCCTGTTCTTTGACATCGAGAGGATTCTGAAAGAGAAAAGACCTCCTGCATTTATGCTTGAAAATGTCCGCAACCTTACCGCCCATGATGGTGGCAACACTTTCCGAACCATCAAAGAGCATCTGGAGGCACTTGGTTATCATGTATATGCAAAGGTGCTGAATGCACTTGACTATGGTGTGCCTCAAAAGAGAGAACGAATCTTCATTGTTGGTTTCCTTGATGATGTAAAATTTGAATTCCCCCTACCTGTTCCTGTCGAGCAGAGGCAGACCTTGACCGACATTCTGGAAACAGATGTTGACCGTAGATACTATGTCAAGGATGCAATCCGACTGTCCAGACTGGAACGACTAAAGGACAAGGATTATCCGAAACCTTATATCTCTCATGAGAATATGGCAGGTTCCATCACTCCTCATCCGTATTCTTCTGCATTGAGAGCTGGTGCATCTGCAAACTATATACTAATTAACGATGAGCGCAGACCAACAGAAAGAGAAATGCTCCGTATTCAAGGTTTCCCCGATACCTACAAGATTGTGCTGCCTTATGGCAAGGTAAAGAAACAATGCGGAAATTCCGTTGCCGTTCCTGTTATTAAGGCGATTGCAACTAATATGTTGGCAGCACTCAGAGAACACGCGAAAGGAGGAGATAATCAATGACCGTAGCAGAAGCAAAAGCAAAACTTGATGCCGTTATCAGAAAGAGCAGAATTCATTTTTACAAACCCATTCAGATTGCTGAAATCCTGCATTATCAAAGAACTGTTGATAGAAAATTGAATCTCCGAGACCTTGAAAGTTATAGAACAAAGAGTCGCAAATGGAGAGATATTGTTTCTGAAGAATTGCTCGGAAATGTGTGTTCCAGTTCTGCACGATTCCAAGATGACCTATTCAACGAGAATGCAGTACCGCCGGAGGCACTGTATGTTCTTGGTCAAGAAAACCTCCGCACTAATGGTGCAGTTGAGGCATACATTTACAGCAAGTTTGATAACAAGCATGAACAGCTGGAGGATGCACTTCTGTACTGTATGGATTCCACTCCTTCTGATTTTGAAGTTCGCAAACTGATTGATTCTTTCTGGTATGAGGCAGGTCTCAAAAGAAGTCTGGACAAGATTTATGAAATCATTGTCTTTTCTCTCTTTGATACCCTTGTCAATCAACTGGAAATGACCGTTGATGTATCGGTCAGTGAAACCAAGGTTGATGTTCTGCATGAGTTTGAGGATTTTGCAAAGAAAGTCATGTGTCTGGATTGCGAAAAACTTGTCCATAGCAGTTCTGCCCATGTGTACCGTGTAGGTGTTGCGAATGCCGCAGACCGTGGTCTGGATATGTATAGCAACTGGGGTCCTGCAATTCAGATTAAGCATCTTGTGCTGAGTGAGGAGTTAGCAGAATCCATTGTTGACTCTGTAAGCAGTGATAGAATTGTCATTGTCTGCAAGGCAGCGGAAAGCAAACTCATTGTAAGTCTCTTGACTCAGATTGGATGGAAGTCCAAAATTCAGAGCATTGTCACCGAAGATGATTTGGTTGATTGGTACGAAAAGGCACTCCGTGGAACATACTCCGCTGAGATGGGCGAAAGACTGCTTGCAACTATGTGTGAGCAAATTTCCATTGAGTTCCCATCTATTGAACAAGGCAGAGGCATTTTGTCCAAGAGAAATTATAAAGCAATAAAAGATACATACTGGAAGTAAAACGAAGAGCAGGACTGCCAGTCCTGCTTTTCTTATAAATTTCTGCATATCATTTTTCTGTACATAATATCAATAGCACCCAAACGGCACAGGAATTTCTGAACCGTAAAATTGTCCATCCGATGCCGTAAAGATATTATATACAGTAAATTACTGATATTATATACAGAAACTTTTTGATATTTGGATTGTATTAGCATCTTTATGATGTTGGCATTGTTGCTCAGAAAGTTTGTTAGTTATTTCGGCGGCAATCCAAAAAAGAAAGAAACGGTCCTTGGACCGTTTATGGGTGTTGATGTCATGTGATGTTGTATAAGGCACTGTAATTTAGGTGGGAAAAGGTCAACTGCCCCGAAAAGGCGAATTTGCTCAAAAAACTTATGAGTAAATTTTTAGAAAGTGGACCTGTTTCCCGTACAGCCTTGAAAAGTTCACATTCTGGAGTTATACTATACTCACGATGATTAACAACAACACCAAGGTGGGAAAAGATATGAGCGAGAAACCAAGAGCAAAGGCATATGTCTATACTCGTGTTTCAACTGCCATGCAGGTTGATGGATTCAGTCTGGATGCACAGCGAGACGAGATAAGGCGATTTGCCGAGTTAAAGAAAATTGATATTGTTGGAGAATACTGCGACGAGGGCAAGTCCGGCAAGAATACCAAAAACAGAACCGAGTTCAACAGGATGCTTGCTGACATCAAACGAAAGAAAGATGATGTCCGTTATGTCCTGGTTTTCAAGTTGTCCCGATTCGCCCGTAATGCTGCGGACACTTTGGAGAATCTGAGAGCAATGCAGAATTGCGGTGTTGACCTGCTCTGCACTGAGGATGGCATGGACAGTTCTTCGACCTCTGGAAAACTCATAATCTCCATCATGTCTGCATTTGCGGAAATGGAGTTGGAGAACATCCACACCCAAACCATGGCAGGTCGCAGACAGAAAGCAAAAGAGGGCAAGTGGAACGGTGGTTTTGCTCCATACGGTTACAAACTCGTTGATGGTTTCTTGACCATTGTTGAGGATGAAGCAGAAACAGTCCGCTATATCTTTGAATTGTTCACCACCACTCCTCTGGGGGCAAACGGTGTTGCAAAGAGACTGAATGCCGAGGGCATTGCAAAGAACGAAAGACCAAACGGCAAACACACCGTTTTCACTGGTGATTTCATAAAGAAAACTCTTGATAACCCTGTTTACATGGGTAAAATCGCATACGGACGTCGCAAGACTGAAAAGGTATCTGGCGAAGATGGAAGAACCCACATTGTCAAGGAAACGGATGAAAGCAACATCATCATTTCCGAGGGTGTACATGAGGCGATTGTCTCCGAGGAAGTCTGGAACGAGGCACACGAAAAGAGAATCCGCACAGGTATCAAAAAGGAGAAGCTGGAAAAAGAGCATGAGTACATTCTCTCTGGTTTGCTCCGTTGTCCTGCTTGCGGAAAACCGATGTATGGCATACCATCAAGGAAAAAGAGAAAGGATGGCACTCCATACCCTGTCTCTTATGCCTACAAGTGCCGACAGTCCAAGAATCTGACTGGCATTGACTGTTCGTTCAACAAACAGTTTAACTGCCGTGAGATTGACGGAGAGGTCTCCACAGCAATCTCCATGTGTTTTATCACCCCAGAGATTGTGGAGAGAATCCGAGCGGAAATGAACCGTGAATATGATGTCAGCGCATTAGAGGAAAAACTGGAAACCGTAAAGAAGAACCAAA
>JAZNMF010000070.1:0-59935 GCA_045579545.1 Acetatifactor sp.
TCCGTTATATCCTGCCAGGGGCTTTTTTCGTTGATATCTGTTGCTTTCATTTATCGTTATCCTTTCTGTTATCAGCCAGTAATCATATGTACCGAAATGTTATTACAGAGCATCTTCAATAGCTGCAAAAGTCAGTTCCAGTGCCTTCATGTTTCCCTCAATGACCTCCGGCTTCTTTGCAAATTTATGTTCAAAGGAAGCCTTCATATCGTTCAGAAAAACGTCTTTCTCCATAACTCCGGACACGGCAACCATGGCTGCCAGCATGGGAGAGTTGGGATAATACTTACCCAGTGCTTCCACAGATATTTTTCTGGCATCAAGGGTCACAACCTTTCCGGCATAACCGCGCAGATGCTTCACGATTTCTTCCCTGCTTTTCTGGGTATTCACCACTACAGCTCCCTCCGGCTTCAGACCGTGGGTCACATCAATATCCTCCAGCAGGCTGTCGTCCACGACTGCCACATAGTCGGGATAATAGATATTGGAGTGGATCGTCATGGGCTTGTCACTGATCCTGTTGTACGCGGTAATGGGCGCGCCCATTCGTTCCGGACCGTATTCCGGGAAACCCTGTACATATTTTCCGGTTTTAAATGCCACATCTGCCAGCAAAAGCGCTGCCGTCTTGGCACCTTGACCTCCTCTTCCATGCCATCTGATCTCAATCGTATCGTTCATGTCGCTCTCCTCTTTGCACGTAAATAATCAATAGAAGTAAAAAACAGCCGGTCTGTACACATACAGTTGGCTGCTTCGGATCGGATTCTCAACAAGCTGTCTCCGTTAAAAAAGCTTCCACCGTAAACGGCAGAAGCTATACTTACATCCATTTACGACATACCAACATATGCGTCCTCTGTTACGGAAGGAACCCGTCAGCATCTACTCGCCCGCGGCTTTGGTGCTGCAACTCGGGAGGGATTTTCCACAAATTCTACCGGTACCGCTTCTCAGCTTGCGCGGCTCTCTGTGACTTTCAAATAAGTGTACTGTCTCCGTCATCGTCTTTCATTCATATGACTTTTGAATTTACTTTATTATAGTAGTACGCTAAACTATTGTCAAGCATTTTTTTATTTTTACTGATATAATCAGTTCGTGATATGCGCTATTGTTCTTTCCAGGATACAATGTATTTCATTCCGGGAGGCACATCTATAGCGGGAAGATCTCTTACAAAATGCCCCATTATTCCACTTTCCATTGCCGCAAGGTGGAAATGGCAGACCGCAATTCCCACATCTATCCTGTGCATATCCACACCTGCGGTTTCACTGCCGGGAATACACTTTTCAAAGAAATGAACAGCCTTGTCAGCGACAACAACACGCCACGGCTGCATATTAACTGCGGACGGTGCAAGCCTGACCATCTCCAACGGAAAAGAATATTTTCCTCCTGCATCCTTTAACAGCGGATGTTCCGGATCATCCCTAAAAAATAGCTTCTCCCAAGGTAATCTGTTGTCCGCCTTTATCGTGCGCCGAAACAACTGTTCCGCGATCCGAAGCTTCGCGGCAGGATATCCGATAGGCGACAGAATAGGAAAAATCTCGTTTTCTCTTATTTCCATTCTGGACGCAAAAGCACTTCTGTTAAAAGTACCTCCCAGCCAACAGGTGCCAAGTCCACGGCTCTGTGCGTAAAGAACCAACTGCTCGAACTCATATCCGACAGCCTCTGCGGCATATTCCGCATCGGGAACGGTCACTCCCAGATAGAGACCTGCGCCTTTTATGATACCGTAGGTTCCCAACTTTTCCCCATCTGCCCATGTCTCCTTCTCAATGAATTGAATCCGGATCTTCGGTCCCAACGGATTCCGGATCGCATCGGCATAAGAGAGGATTTCATCCCGCAACTGCTGCGGTAGTGTCTGATTATCATAAGTGCGGACGCTGATGCGCTTTTCAACCGCGTCTCTGACGGAAAAGGTTACTTCTTTCATGTTTCCTGTAATCCTGCCACCTTCCTCGCAAACCCGGCAACCTGCTTCAGATCATTCTCATCCGGTCTCCCTTTGTTCGCGAAACTGAACGACCCTCTGCAATGAAACTCTTCACTTGAAACAGGCAGTCCGACACTGTCTGCCACTTTAGTCACCGGCTTTTTGATGGATTTCATCATAGCGGATGTTCCAAAGCAGACAATTTCACCAATGGCATCCTTATTCTTCACAATAAATGCTTTCACAGCTTCATCCACATCAAAAGCGTAGTAAGAGCAGCCAAGAAACAATATGTCAACTTTTTCTGTAAGGGGCACCGTGACATCTTTCGCTTCAACCGACACTGCTTCAGCCACAGCTTTGGCCAGCTTCTCTGTGTTACCGGAACGGGTATAAAAACGTACTGCAATATTCATTTGACACCTCTTTCACCTATACTTTAGTTATTATTATACGCCGCACAGACTGCTTTGACAAGCTGATCCATGCCGAAGATCTTCCTTTCGTCGCAGGCCGATTTTGCTCTGATAATGAGTTATTATCGCTTCTTCTCCTCAATGCCGCCGAAGCTGGCCTGGCAAAAAAGTTCTGTTCTGGCACTTTTTGGCATGCCATTTCTGTGTTATCGTGTATAACAGCATAGAGAACATAAGTGCCTGACCGGTAAGCACCTGCTCTCTGTACTCATAAGCTCTTTTCATTACGTTTAAAGGAGAAGATATAATATGGAAAAAAAGAAAAGCAAAGTTTTATTGATTGTCGGAGTAATACTGCTGGCTGTCAGTATTATTTTCACTTTATACACGCGTAACACCACTTATGCCCGTTCAACGGAGATCGGCGCACAGCTCACAGAAGTAAAAAATCAGATTGCAGCCATTGAAGAGGACACTGCCACCGGCGATCTTGATGCTCTGAATGCGCAAAAGGCGCAGCTTTCAGAGGAAAAACTGGATCTGGAAAGACCCTACTCTTACGGTTTGACCTTATTATTTGTGGCTGTCATGCTTTCAATTAAAGGACTGTATAATGCCTTAGTCGGACAGACAGCGGCAGCAAAGGCCGACATCAAGCGCCTGACCCAGGCGGGTCTTCTTGCAGCTCTCTGCTACATCGGCTTTGCCTTTTTCAAGATAGACATACCGGTAGGACCGGAGAAAACAGCTTTCCACTTCGGTAATGTATTCTGTGTGCTTGCAGCTCTTTTGCTGGGCGGATACTGGGGAGGCCTGGCCGGTGCCGTAGGCATGACCATCGCCGACCTGACCACTGCTTATGTGACCAGTGCCCCCAAGACATTCCTGCTCAAGCTCTGTATCGGACTGATCGTAGGGCTGGTGGCACATAAAATTTTCAAGATAAGCCGTTCCCATTCTCCTAAATATGTAACCGGTGCCACCATCGCATCCTGCATTGCCGGTATGGCATTTAATGTGGTGGCAGATCCCCTGGTAGGGTATTTTTACAAAATGTATTTGTTGGGCGTACCCCAGGATATCTCCTCCGCACTGGCTAAAATGAGTACTGTCACCACAGGTGTCAATGCTGTAGTAGCAGTCATCGCTGCATCCGTCTTTTATATAGCCCTCCGTCCGGCACTGAAAAAGTCAGGCCTGTTTGTTCAAGTTACACCGGAGGCAGAAAAAGTATGATCGAGAATACCATTCAGGCAAAAGCCGGGGGAATTCCCCGGCTCGCCATTATCAATAGTTTTGCCGGGTTCGGACGCTGTTCCACTACAATTTCCCTTCCCGTTGTCAGTGTAATGAAGGTGCAGGCTTGTCCTGTGCCTACTTCTGTTTTGTCGAATCATCTGGCCTTCCCCGCCTGCAGTTTTGATGATTACACCTGCCGTATGAAAGGATACCTTAGTACATGGGAAAATTTGCATTTTTCATTTGACGGTCTCTACTGCGGATTCTTGGGAAGTGCGGAACAGATAAAGATTGTAAAAGAATTCTGGCAAGGCCCCGCTATGAGAAGAGAACATGCAACTCCTGTTTTCCTTCTGGACCCCGTTATGGGTGATCACGGCAAAACATATTCCTCTGTTACTCCGGACCATTGCGTAGCCATGAAGGAGTTGGCAGCACTTGCCCATATCATAACGCCAAATCTTACGGAAGCATGCCTGCTGACAGACACACCCTATCGGGACGGCCACTTTTCAGAACGGGAATTGGAAGATCTCTGCCGTAAACTGATTGAAAACAAGACTTCTCGAAGCCAAGGCCAAACCACGGAATCCGTTACTCCTCTGCGCATTGTCATTACGGGTATTCCGGAAAATAATCGTATCACAAACTACGTTTGGGAAAACGATAAGGGAACTGCCTGTCATACAGAGATCGCCGGCGCACCTCACCACGGAACAGGAGATCTGTTTTCTTCTATTCTGGCTGCCGATGCCCTGCATGAAGTGCCTCTTGTGCGATCTGTACAAAAGGCTGCTGACTTCGTTGCCCTTTGTATCAAAGGAACCGAAGAAGCCGGCACACCGGAACAGGACGGCGTGCTTTTTGAAAAATACTTAAGCAGACTCTGCATATAAATATGAGAGACCTCCGGACCGTCTTCTGATTGGCCGAAGGTCTTTTTTCTTCCTAAAGTGTCTCAGCAAAAACCACGGAAACCTCTCCCATGGAACAATCCAGTGTGACAAGGATCTCAGCATCGTTATCAACCTTCCGGTCCTTAACTAAACTTCCTCCATAGGCTTCCCCATCTATTGTAATGCTGCCCGTCACACATTCCATCTCATAATTGTAATCCGTAACAGCACCCGCAAGGCACAATTCCATATTGCCCATGACACACCGGGCTACCAGACTTTCCACATTCAGACAGTCCGTTTTGATCACACCTGCGTCTACTTCCAATGACGCCTCCTGCCAGCTGTACCCTTCCGGCAGATATAAAAGAATTCTGCCACCCTCTGCCAGTTCTTTAGCATTGCCGGTGGCACGAAGCAACAACGCATCATTCTCTACGTATGCCTGCAGCTTTCCTGCATTCTCCGCCTGAATACGGCATATGCCATCTGTGGAATTCAGTATTTCCAGCGTGCAGCCGGCAACCTCTACATACAGCGATACTGCGTCAAGGTCTGCGATTGTCCTGTCAATATTTCCTTTTTCGATCGGTTTGTTCCGGTCAAAAGCAGTTGCATCTTCAATATCGTATCCCTCAAGACCTTCATAACTATCCACCACTTTATCAATCAGCTTGCCGCCGTCCTCCTTTACCCCTTGAAGCAATTCTTTTCCCTTTTCCTCCCATCCATTCATACGGCCAAGAAAAGCTTCCATTTTACCTCCTGTGAGTTTATTCAAAAAATTACCGGCATATTCAGTACCCTTAGCAGCACTCAGAGCGGCCCAAAGCAGAAACAGAATCAGTACTGCCAAAAGAATAACAGTAAATATAAACTTTAACAGCTTTTTCATAGATAATGCTCCATTTCTCAAAATGAACTGTGTGTCCTCTTACAGCATATGTGTATTAACATAATAATCTTCCACGGCATAATCACTTCACATAACTTGACGCGTTTTACAATAAACTTTTGCAACTTGTCCTTCATTTTTCGTTAAACCGTAAAATGAAATCCACTGTCATTTTTTGTCGGCGTTATCCGAAAAATCCACCATTTCCACAGACTTATCCACATGTGTTTACAAGGAACAGTTTGCTTCTTTTTTGCAAATCAACTGCAAGCCATCTCAGCAAAAATACTGTTTTCCGTTTATTTGCAACATCTGTTCGGAATACATAAAAAATGGCATGAGCGTACATTATGTAAATCAGCTGACTAAAATCCGCAATAACGGGACCGCTTTTACCAAAGGAGTACGCCATTCCAAAAATCTTCCACCTGCCGGGCAACCGTGTCCACACTTACCACCCGGAAATTCTCCCATTCTCTGGGAAACATCTTCTGATAGGAAAACTGCAGGAATCTTTCATCCAAAAGCGCGATGACGCCCACATCATCCACGGTACGTATCACTCTTCCTGCTGCCTGAAGTACTTTGTTCATTCCGGGATACCGGTAGGAATAATCAAAACCATTTTCTCCTTTTTGGTCAAAATGATTCTTTAACAGTTCCCTTTCGCTGCACACCTGCGGAATCCCGGTACCAACAATCATAACTCCAATAAGCCTGTCGTTCTTCAGATCGATTCCCTCACTGAAAATTCCACCCAGCACACAGAATCCAATCAGCACATGATCTGTCTCTTCACGAAAGCTCTCCAAAAACTCTTCACGGGACCTCTCGTCCATGTACTCCTGCTGAATCAGGCACTCTCTGCCTTCACCGGCATACAGTTCTGTGTAGATTTCCCAGATACTCTGTAAAAAAGCGTAGGATGGGCAAAAAACCAGATAATTACCATTGCGATTTCTGACAATCTCTTCTATATACCTTGCTATGGTATGAAATTCCTCCTCAGACCTTCTGGAATATTTACTGGTGACATCTTCCGCTACCAGAAGCGCTCTTTTGTTTGGTTGGAATACTGAATGGGCATATACTTCATAGTCCTCTTTCTCACCACCCAGAAGCGCCTTATAGTATTGGATCGGAAGAAATGTGGCTGAAAACAGGATACTGCTGCGTCCTCTTCCCATACATTCCTTGAGATTCCGGGAAGGATCCACGCAGAAAAGCTTTAGCATAAAGCTTCCGTCATCCAGAATCTGAGTATATTTCACGTAGTTCTCATCCACTCTCTCATAAATATCAAGGAAATGACAAACCTTAAAATAAAACTCCAGCAACTGATCCCTGACTTCAGGGTGGCCTTCCTCCTGCTCCCCCAGATAATTGTCCAGGGCAGTGTGAAGCCGCATAAGGGAATTGACAAAACCATCTATCTCTGTCACAACACAGTAACCGTCACACTCCCTCTTCAGCGCAAGAAGCTCTTTGTTACACTTGTCCAGCTGCTTTTCGATCCATCCCCGATAACCCTCCTTCACAAGGGTGCTGTCTGACTCTTCTGCCGCAAGCTTCCTTTTCAGCTCCATGATTTCTTCTTTTATTATGGTGGCACTGTACATCTCCCTGCCACGTTCCAAAAGATTGTGGGCCTCGTCAATCAGAAAAATGTGATCTCCCCGGGAACCGTCTCCGAAAAAGCGCTTCAGATACACGTGCGGATCAAACAAATAGTTGTAGTCACAGACGATTCCGTCTGCAAACAGACTCATGTCCAGGCAAAGTTCAAACGGACACACGGAATGTTTGTGTGCATACTCCTCCACCTTCTCTCTGGAAAAACTCTCTTCATGAATCAGAAAGTCATATACTGCGTCATTGATCCTGTCGTAGTGTCCTTTGGCATAAGGGCAATACCCCGGATTGCATTCTGTCTGCTCCATAAAGCAGATTTTCTCCTTGGCAGTCAGGATCACGCTTTTAAATCGCAATCCCTTCTCCCGCAAAATCTGAAAAGTATCGTCCGCCACAGTGCGGGTAATGGTCTTGGCAGTCAGATAAAAGATCCTGTCTGCCATCCCCATTCCTACTGCCTTCACAGCCGGAAAGACGGTGGATACGGTCTTTCCCACTCCGGTGGGTGCTTCCAGAAACAACTTCTTACTGTGAAATATTGTTTGATACACGTAAGTGACCAATTCCTTCTGCCCTTCCCTGTAGGGAAAAGGAAAGGGCAACTGCCCGATGGAGTCCTTCTTAAGGATGCGCCACTGCCATTCAAAATCGGACCACTTCCGATATTCCTCAATCAGATCCTGAAACCATCCCCCTAAAGACTCCATAGAATGCTCTTCATAAAAATAACGGGTATCCTCGGTCTCCATGTTGCAGTAGGTCATTCTGACCTTCACCCACTGCAGTTCCTCTTTCAGTCCATACATGTATGCATAACATCTCGCCTGAGCCAGATGTACAAAAACCGGTTCCTTCATGCGCGACACATCGCGATAAGTTCCCTTAATCTCGTCAATTGTCACCTCCCGGGCACCAGCTTCCCCAACATCAATAATGCCGTCTGCGCGCCCTTCCACCACCAGCATATACTGATCTGTGGGCAAGGAATACCGCAAAAATACTTCGGCCTGATAATCACCGCCCATGCGTTTCTGCAGTTTACGGTGTATCCTGCCCCCCTCCTGCATGGCATCCTCCGAAGATCCCTGATGTCTGTTATCTATATCCCCCTGCCGCAGCAGAAACTCTACCAGTCTGCGGACAGATATCTTCATCTCCTCCATAGCGACAGCCCTTCCGTTCTTACACTCTAAACTGATAGTACACTATCCTTTATCGGGCGTCAAATCATTCTTCGTACCATGGTTAAATTCCGTCATGTACTTCCGGAAATGTAAAGGCAGCAGACTCCGTTGCAGTGTTCTGTTCTCCCGCTCCCTTATCCCGATGGTATGGCAAAATCCGCAAAACAGCTCCTGTATCTGCCTCTCTTGTCCTGATATCTGCAGCGCACTACTATCTACCATATTCTCTGTGCCCTTCATCAGGTACCATTCTCCACCGGCAGGGTGAATGCCAAACAGCTCACGTGACTCATCGTATATTAAAAAATTCTCCATCGGATATCGATCCGCAAAGTGAGTCATCAAAAAGGGAAGCAGATGATTCCCCGGCCCCACCTTCGCATACAAAACACCTCCCTGTACTTCCTCAAACCGCAGAAAACCATAGAGATGGTGAAGCTCTCTCCATGCGGCTCTCGCCAGGGAAAACACTCTGTTACAGTCATCATCTGCCAGATTGGAAAGCAAGCGGCCGTATCCCGCTTTCCCCGACAGTCCCTTTACAATTGTCCGGTACACAGCCTGCCCCTTATCCGGTTCCCGCGAAGTAAGTGCAAGGCACACGGACTCATAATCCTTCTCCCCAAATTTTCTGATCAAGGCACGGATCACCTTCTTGGCTTTATCCTCATCAGCAGTCACCGGCACATACTGCGCAAAGAGCAGCAGTTCGCCACTCAGACTGATCAAAGTATCCCCATGATCTCTGCGCTCTTCATAAGCATTATAAATAGCTGTAAAAATACTCTCCATCGTATCTTCACACTGATATACGATCATGTACACACCTCCCGGTCACAACTGCCCCGTAGCCACCTGCAGTTTGTCATCCACAGCAGGCATACCCGGAAAAAGATTGTCATCAAACAGCGACAGTTGCCGGTAAGTCATACCATCCTCCCCCAACATAACCCTGTCCTTTCCATCTGTCAGATTCCTTACAATATAATCCTCATCCAGCTTCGTAGGATACATCATCCTACCGTTGCAGGTAATAAAATACAGGGCCCGCTTCAGCACCACCCCAATCTTTTTCAGATCCTGAAAGGTCAGTTTCGTACTGCGTCTGGCCGCCACAATCCTGTGAGCACTGTTCACACCTACGCCCGGCACCCGCAAAAGCATATGTAACGGCGCGCTGTTGATTTCTACAGGGAAACATTCCAAATGCCTCACCGCCCAATCCTCCTTGGGATCCAACAGCACATTAAAAAAAGGGCGCGACTCATCCAGAAGTTCTCCTGCCGTAAACCCATAGAACCGAAGCAGCCAGTCCGCCTGATAAAGCCTGTGCTCCCTAAGAAGAGGAGGCCCACCCGGAAGGGCCGGCAACAGACTATCCTGATTCACATTCACGAAAGCGGAATAGAATACCCTCTTTAGTTCAAACTTCCGATATAAATTCTCTGCCACGGACAAAACCTGAAAATCATTCTCCGGTGTGGCACCGATGATCATCTGAGTGGACTGTCCTCCTGACACAAAGCGGGGAGCATGCCGGTAAACAACTATCTCATTCTTATTCTCCCGGATACCGTTCTGAATCTGACGCATGGGAGCAAGAATCGTCTTTCTGTGCTTATTCGGTGCCAGTTCCTTAAGCCCCCGGGCTGTGGGAAGTTCCAGATTCACGCTCATCCGGTCCGCCAAAAAACCAACGCATTGAACCAGTCTGGGGTCGGCCCCCGGAATGGCTTTCACGTGAATATATCCGTTAAAACGATACTTGCGCCGTAACAAAAACAGCGTCTGATAAATCAACTCCATGGTATAAGTGGGATCCCGAATAATGCCGGAGCTTAAGAATAGCCCCTCTATATAATTGCGGCGATAAAACTCCAGCGTAAGGGTGCATACCTCTTCCGGAGTGAAAGTCGCCCGAGGCACATCGTTGCTCTTTCTGTTCAGGCAATATCTGCAATCATAGATACACTCGTTGGTCAACAAAATCTTCAGCAAAGAGATACACCTTCCGTCACTGCTGAAGCTGTGACAGATACCGGTAGCCAGACAGCTCCCCATGTCTCTTCCGTTCCCTTTTCTCTCCACACCGCTGGAGGTACAGGCAACATCGTATTTCGCTGCATCTGTCAAAATCTGCAGCTTGTCCATAATCGTCATTTCGTTCCCGGTGGAAGGGTATTGCATCGTTCTCTCCTCTTTTATAACTCTAAATACGTTCTATAATAAACATATTAGAACGTATGTTCGATATTGTCAAGAAGAAATTTTCTGTTGTATAAAAAAAACTATTGCAAATTGTTTCAAAAAGCGGTTAAATATCATTGTAGGAATATACAGAGAAAGCAGGTATTTTTATGGCTAAATTATATATCCCGAAGGATTACCAATCTCATTTGGATCTTTACGAAACTCAGGTTGCGATCAAGAAGATCAAAGATTTTTTCCAGACCCTTCTGGCTGAGAGACTTCATTTACTGCGCGTATCCGCACCGCTGTTTGTTGATCCCGCATCCGGACTGAACGACAACTTAAACGGCGTGGAGCGTCCCGTTACATTTGACATTAAATATCAGAACGGCAGAGATGCCGAGATCGTTCACTCCCTTGCCAAGTGGAAACGTTATGCCCTGAAGAAGTACGGCTTCCATCCCGGCGAAGGCCTTTATACCGACATGAACGCGATCCGCAGAGACGAAGAGGCAGACAATATCCATTCCATCTACGTGGATCAGTGGGACTGGGAGATGATCATCTCAAGAGAGGAACGTACCCTTGACACCTTAAAAAGCGTAGTCAACACTCTCTACAAAGTACTCCGCAAGACTGAGAAATATATGTCTATCCACTATGATTACATAGAAGAACTCCTTCCTCACGACATCTTTTTTATCACCACCCGTGAACTGGAAGAAATGTTCCCCGACTATACCCCGAAGGAGAGGGAGTATTATATTTGTAAGGCCAAGAAAGCAGTGTGCATCATGCAGATTGGCGATACTCTGGAGAACGGCGAGCCTCATGACGGCCGTGCACCGGACTATGACGACTGGTCCATGAACGCTGATATTCTGGTATACTACCCTGTTCTTGACATTGCACTGGAACTGTCCAGCATGGGAGTCCGTGTGGACAGAGATGCTCTTTTATCCCAGCTTGACAAGGCCGGTTGCCCGGAGCGCGCAGTCCTTCCTTACCAGCAGTCTATCATTAACGACGAACTGCCCTTTACCATCGGCGGCGGTCTCGGACAGTCACGCATCTGTATGTTCCTGCTGAGAAAGGCACACATCGGTGAGGTACAGTGCTCCCTGTGGCCTGAAGAGACCATGAAAGAAGCAGAGAAGCACGGCGTACAACTTCTCTAAATCTCAATAGATCACAATGCAAAAGCCCCCGCTGTGAGGTGGCCCCAAAGAGTCAAACTTTTGAAGGCACCTCACAACGAGGGCATCTTTTTCTTTTGCTTTATTTTAATATTCTCTTTTTCTTCTCTAACAGCACAAATCCCACAACTGCAATAATCATAGTCACCACAGCCACCGGAACACTGGCAAATCCTGTCTCATTGACACCGGTCTTGGTGAGCAGATACATCAGAATATTGGCACCCATATGTATGCCGACAGGAACGTAGAACGAACCAAAATACTCATAACCGTATGCCATCAGGAAACCAAGCACAAACGCATATATGGACTGGGTTGTATTGCCATGGAATGCACTGAAGACCAGCGCAGACAACAGCATCGCCAGATTGGGTTTCATGTTGCGCTTGATACAGTTGTAAGCAATTCCTCTGAATACCAGTTCCTCCGCGATGGCGGTGACCACACCGTAGCAGAGCAGTCCCCAAAAGATATTGGCAGCATACTGTGTCTCGGCAAGGGCCTGATAAGACTCGTCGTTGGTGGCTCCGGTCAGAATAAGAATCAGATTTACACCGACGGCCGCACAAAGGGCGGTCACTGCCATGATCACATAGTTCTTCTTCGGCTCTTTCTCCACGTGCTTCAACTTGTCAATTTCGGCGGCTGACGCAATGTCCATGCGTGCGAACTTAAGGATCAGCGCTGCCGCGGCACTGATTCCGATGATCTGCAGAATAGCAGTGGCATTGCCGTTAAAATACATCAATCCCGCTTCATCCGTTTCAGTGAGCAGCTTCTGCAATGCCGGAACACTGTTGCAAATCAGACTCAGAATGACGGCGGCTACGCTTGTCAGAAGGCTCTTTCCCAGTAAAAACATGATAAGAGGCAGAATCATCTTCCACAACGCTTTGCTTCCCTCTTTTTTGACCGGAGTGCCGGAAGCACTGCCGTTGGGCCCTGCCGCCTGCGCTCTGAGCTCCTCAACCTCCTGCATCAGGAGTTTTTTCAGCTCTGCCACACTGCCTACGATATGATCCGCTTTGGCCTCTGTAAGTTCTTCCTCGCTGCCATAGCCGTAAGTAACGCCTATGGTCTCAATGCGGAAAGTTCTTGCGCCGGCAATGTCGTATTTGCGGTCACCTACCATGTAAACTTCATCATACTTGGGAAGAGTACCGGGGAAAAACTGATGCAGAACCTCCTGCACAACCTGTGCCTTCTCCACTCGCTCACCGTTCAGCTCACTTCCCACTACCACTTCAAAATATTTATCCAATTTGAAGTGTTTCAGAATCCTCTCCACAAAAACAGTAGGCTTACTGGAAGCCACCGCAAGATGCATGCCGGCCGCTTTCAGCGTCCTGAGCAGATCATGGATTCCACCGTAGAGTTCATTTTCAAACAGGCCGGTAACCTGAAACCGCTCTCGGTATTTCTCTACTGCCTTCTCTGCCTGCTCATCTGTCATATTATAGTATTGGATAAAACTGTCCTTCAGGGGCGGGCCGATAAATGGCTCCAGCTTGTCCAAATCCGGCTCCTCAATACCGAACTCCCCAAGTGCATACTGCACACAGGTGGTTATCCCCACCTTAGGATCTGTCAACGTTCCGTCAAGGTCAAATAAAATGTACTGCTTCACTGATTTTTTCCATTCCTTTCTAGTAACTCCTGATCTTGTCCCCGTCATCAACCGTATTCTCAATACACTTGATGCACACGTCATAGCCGATCGACTCATTTACCTGTACATGTACAGTATCTCCCACCTTGTGACCCAGCAACGCCTTTCCTAAAGGAGATTCGTTGCTGATCAGTCCTTCCAGCGAATTGCCTCTGACGGTAGTGACGATTTTATATACCTCTTCCGCGCCGTCTTCCACAAATTCCACTGTTACTGTATTATTGATTCCCACCTCATCTGCCGCAGAGTCCTCCGAAATAACTCTTGCCGTCCGGATCATTCTCTCCAGATACCTGATGCGGCTTTCATTCTGATTCTTCACCTTTTTTGCCGCGTGGTACTCAAAATTCTCGCTCAGATCCCCGTGAGCCCTGGCTTCTTTCACATCCTCCAAAGCACTGGGGCGCACCACCAGCTTGCGGTATTCGATCTCTTCCTCCATCTTCCTGATATCACTGGGAGTTAATTCATCATACATTTCTAATTACCTTTCTAAATAGGCAGCCAGTCTCTCTCATGACTTGATTACCAAATATTCTTAGATTCATAAAACATGACCGGCGAGATATCATTCGCATTAAAGGCCCTTGAAAAACGTCGGCGCTTAGCGAAAGAGAAACCATGGGTTTCATCTTGAGCTTAGCATCCGCTACGCTTTTTCACGGAGCGAGAGCGTGCCGCTATGCGAACGATATCTCGCCCGGTCACGCTTTATGGATCTAAGAATACTTGGCAATCAAGTCATGGGAAGGATCTGCTGCCAACTACATCTGAATTCCGTATACGACTGCTGCCGCCAATATGATCTGAATAATAGCAAATCTGAATACTGTCTGGGTATTCGACCAATCCCATACCTTGCGAACATGATCGTGCAACGGTGTCCGGACATTCTTCAGTATATGTATCTTACAAAACCGGAGCAATGCCACTTTCACAAGTCCGAGACCTCCGTCCAGTATCAGGACCAGGGCCACCGGTATATACAAGAAAGGACAACCCGTCTTCAGGATCGCAATACTGATAAACAGTCCCATGGCACGGGACCCTGCATCTCCCATCATAAGCCGGCTGGGAGTGGCATTATACCACAAATAGCCCAGGATACACACAGCAAACAACAGGATCAAGAAAGAGAAATCTCCGCCCACGCCTTTTATCATATTGATCATATAGATTGTCATAATAGAAATGATCGTCAGGGTTCCGGATAAACCGTCCACACCGTCAGCGCAGTTGGTTACATTCACAGAGGCCCAAACCAGGATGATGATTCCCACGGCAAACACCACCGGAGGCAAGGTAAATTTCACACCAAACAACGCAAGCTCCACCACATTGGGATTGTATTTCAGGAAATTAAAAGCTACCATAGCGGCAACACAAAGATCCAAAAATCCCTTCCTGTACTCTCCCCAGGGGGTCTTGGATGCATCGTCAAGGAAACCAGTCACCATACTGATCACGATCAGGATCAGATAAATCAGAATTTCTGCGTTCACCGGTGCAAACAACAGCACTGCCGCCACAAAAGCAAGCACAAAAATAATACCGGCTCCTCTGGGCTTACCTGCTGACTTCTTACCATCATGGGCAAAATCTCTTCCTGCATCCTTGGGCAGATATCTGCTTAATTTGGCCGTGGCTGCAACCGTCGCGGCAAAAGCAAACAAAATGCCGACAAAAGCTGCCAGCGGTGACATGGATTCCGGTATCAGTTTCAAAATCATAAAATACTCCTATCCTGAAAAGATCAACTGTCCCTTTTCTACACAAAAAGTACCCGTTTTCTCTTTGTCTCGGGTACTTTCATTTTAACTTTGCCTTATGGGAATGTCAAGCCAAAATGCCCTTTTCCCAAGCTACCATTCGGACTCTTTCGCAGTATTTCTGCTTTTCTATACATTTTATGCTATTGACAACAAGAACATCCGCGTGTATAGTAAAAGCGTAAAAATAATAACTCGCTAGGGGAGCACATCGCTGAGATTGGATCCAACGGATCCTGACCCTCATCACTTGACCCGGATAATACCGGCGGAAGGAAGCATTTTCACACGGGGCCCTGCCCGGTGTGAATACCGATGTTGTCCCTCCTCGCACAATCGAAGGAGGATTTTTTATGTCTATTGTTACACCTGAAGGCGGCCTGACTCTTTACGGCTACTGCCTGTGCATTGCTGTTGTCATTGTTCTGACAGCTCTGGCTGCCCGCCCGTTCGCCCGGGAAAAACGTACCCGGAAAATGACCACCAAACAACTGGTTTTCTGCTCTGTGTCCATGGCACTTGCCTTTGTCACCTCTTACATCAAAGTGGGGCCCGAACTCCCTTTCGGCGGATCAGTCACCCTGTTCAGCATGCTTTTTATCTGCCTGATTGGTTATTGGTACGGCACGGCAACGGGCATTCTCACCGGCCTTGCCTACGGTATCCTGCAATTTCTGCAGGAGCCTTATGTACTCTCCTTTTTCCAGGTCTGCTGTGATTACATTCTGGCCTTTGCCGGTCTTGGACTTGCCGGAGTATTCCGCAAGAGCAAGAATGGGCTGATAAAAGGCTACCTGCTTGGTATCCTGGTACGGGGCGCCTTTCATACGCTGGGAGGCTATCTGTACTGGATGGACTATATGCCGGATAACTTCCCGAAAGAGTGGGCACAGTTTTACCCCATCGTTTACAATTACTCCTATATCCTGGCAGAAGGTATTCTCACTGTGATTCTACTTTTGCTTCCTCCTGTTCACAAAGCTCTGAAACAGGTAAAGCAATTGGCTTCTCAATAGCATTCAGGGCCGAAGTGACTATTTCGGCCCCTCCACGCATTTTTCCAGATAAAACGAATACAGGATCCTTTGTTTCATGGGAAGATTCATTAATTTGCACAGTGCTTCCTCGTAATACTGCACCTGTGTCTCATACCTCTTCCACAGTTCCTGTCCGCTTTCCACCACATCGGTTTTGTAATCTACCAGAATAAGGGCGCCTTCTTCCACAAAAAATGCGTCAATGATACCCTGGATCAGCACTTTTTCGTCCTCGGGATAATTCTCGCCAAGGCGCCCTGCACTGATGCCATACACAAAAGGCTGCTCTCTGTACAATTCTCCCCGCCTGTCAGCCAAATACATACGCACTGCCAGTTCAGACTGAAGAAAATGCAAAAGCTTCTGATCGTTCACTGCGCTACGGTACTCATCACTGAGCTGCTTCTCTTTCACATATCTGCTCAGCTGCTCCTTTAAGTTTCCGGTCAGCTTTTCACGCTGGGCCTCCCGGTCAAGAGCATTCAAATCCACACCCTCATACACTGCTTCAAAGTCCATAAGTTCCATTACTTTGTGGAAAGCATTACCTCGCACGGTACCGCTGATCTTTTCTTCTCCCCGCTTAAATGAAGGGATATACGGCACCACTTCTTTTTCTTCGAAAGCGTGATAGGCCGCTTCATCTTTCTCTGCCATGGCAGCAATTTTAAGTTCAGACACTGTGGTCTTTGTGTATAACGTCTCCAGTGAACCGTGAGGATATTGCCATGCGAACCTGCTGCGAAGAGCCTGTAATTCCTTTTCGTCGGCGTAATGCGCCGCGGCTTCAAGACGTTCTTTCCGATCCAGCAGCTGTATCTGCTCTTTTCCCTGTCCGACCCTGTAATCGCCCGAATGGAAGATCCTGACATCCACCGGCGCGCTTACTGCCATAGGAAGCAGAAAATCCAGATAGGAAGCACTGTCCATAAACTCATGATAAAACAGTTTTTCCACGGAAAGCTGCTTCTGCCGCTCCCATTTATCCTCTGCATCCTTCAGGGATGCTGTCATGATCAGTTTCTCCTTGGCTCTGGTCAGCGCCACATACAAAACCCTGAGTTCTTCCGCCAGATTGTCCTCCCGCATCTTGCGTGCGATCACCCGTTTGCGCAATGTTTTGTTGCGGATCCTTCTATAAGGATCCACAAAATCCGTGCCCACGCCCATGTCCACGTCTGCAATCAAGGCACTGTTCACATCCTGCATATTAAAACGTTTGGACAAGCCTGCCACAATAGTCACAGGGAACTCCAGACCTTTGCTTTTGTGGATGCTCATGATCCGTACTACATCGGCATTTTCATCCAGAAGCTCCGCCTCACCGTAATCCATGTCATATTTTTCCAACTGTTCCATGTATCTTATGAAATGAAACAGTCCCCGATAACTGATTTTTTCAAAATCTGATGCTTTGGTGAGAAGCATCTCGACGTTTGCTCTTCTTCTGCTGCCCATGGGAAGCGCTGACACATATGCCAGATAACCGCTGTCTTCCATGAGCTTTTCCAAAAGCTCTCTGATGGACATGTATACCGTGTAGCCACGGTAGCGATCGATCTTCTCCAGAAAATCAGACGCCTTCCGGGAAAGTTGCTCAGGCAAGTTCCCCTGCGATACCGCCTCACAGACAGCCTCGTACAGATTCTTATCTTTCCGTCCGCTCCGAAGCAGAGCGATCTCTTCCTCCGTAAAACCGCCAAAAACAGACTTCATTACACCAAACAGGGGAATATCCTGTGCCGGATTGTTCAGCACCCGAAGCAGCGACAACAGTTCCTGAATCTCTGAAGCCGCAAAATATCCTGTCTTTGAAGTAATATAAACCGGAATTCCTTCTTCCTCCAACACACCCTTGAACACTTCGTCCCACCCACTGTTGGTGCGAAGCAGGATGACTATATCACGGAAGCTCACCGGCCGCAGTTTCTTTGTCTCTTTATCGGTCACCTGAAAATCTGCAAGGAGCTCCTTGATCCTACGGGCGACACACAAAGCCTCCGCCTGCCTGTCGTTCCACTCACTTACATCTTTTTCCTCCCGATTATCCACCAGCAAAAGTTCACTGCCACAGCCCCCGTTCTCCGGATAATCCGCCCCCACATAAAGGGCTGCTCTTTCATCATATGCGATCCCGCCGGTCTGCCTGCTCATAATGCCGGCAAAAATTCCGTTTACCGTATCCACAACCTCACTGCGGCTGCGGAAATTCCGGGACAGATCTATTCGCTGACAGTTACTTTCCTCCTGAGAGTAGGCGTCATATTTTTCCAAAAACAGCTCCGGCCTTGCCAGGCGGAACTTGTAAATGCTCTGCTTTACATCTCCTACCATAAATCGGTTGAAGTTACCTTCCTCTTCCCCCGATATGGCCTTCAGCAAATATTCCTGCACCAGGTTACTGTCCTGATACTCATCGATCAGGATTTCTTTGAAATACCGTCGGTATTCAAGGGCCACCTGACTGGGTACGACCCGCCCTTCTTTGCGCTCTATCAGAATATCCAGGGCAAAATGCTCCAGATCCGAAAAATCCACCACCTTGTTTTCCTGTTTTTTCTCCCGAAGTCTCTTTCGGAATTCCAGTACAAGATCGATCAGCGTACTTACGGGAGCCACACATTCCCCCGCCTGCTCAACTGCCAGACTTAATGGTGTGGCAAAAAATGTATCCCCGATCCCCTTCAGCACTTCCTTCAAACGGGTGCGAAGTTCTTTTACCAGTTCACGCTTCACAGGATCTACCGTATCATCTTTCTTGGAAGAGAGTCTTCCAAAAGAGATGGCAGGAATCCGGGCAGCGTAATCGCTTAAGCTTTCATATTGAAGCAGACTCTGAAGCTGTTCCGCCTCCTGATCGATCATTTCACCGTACATGTGAGGACCGTCAGACTCATGGCAGATCTGTTGCATCCTGCCATAGGCTTCCACGCAGCTTTCCAGCATACAGCGAATATGGTTCACGAGAAACCTTCCGTAATCCGCTTGCTCCAGTTCTTCCTCACGGATTTCTGCATAATCCCCCTTTCTGTCCTCCAGCCACTGCTCCGGCCAGGGGTAACTTTCCGCAAACTGGTACAGCTCCAGAATATGGTTTTCCAGCGCCGTCTCTCTTCCTCCCGGGCAGAAGAATTCCACACAATGATGAAACTGTTCTGACTTTTCTGCAAACTTGTGCTCTAAGAGCCCGTCCAGCACCTCCCTGACAAGCAGTTTCTTCTCCCCCTCGTCCATAATACGGAAAGCAGGATCCACACCAATTTCATTAAAATGATTTCTCAATATAAACATGCAGAAGCTGTCAATCGTGGTGATTTGGGCATTGTGAAGCAGAGCCGCCTGTCGCTGCAGGTGCTCAGACTGGGGATTCAGGGCAAGCTCTCTTGAGATCCCCTGACTGATCCTCTCTCTCATCTCTGCCGCTGCCGCATTGGTAAAGGTCACGATCAGCAATCGGTCAATGTCCGCGGGATCCTCCTCACTGCAGATCATCCGGATAATGCGCTCTACAAGTACAGCAGTCTTACCGCTTCCCGCCGCTGCAGACACCAGTATATTCCTGCTGTGCAGATCGATCACCTTCTGCTGTTGTGGTGTAAAATTTATTGCCATTCCACATCCTCCCGCATCATCCGCAAAGCCTCCTCACGGCTCATATCGTCAAGCACCCGCCGTTCATACCCCGGCATCGACGGATCAAAACCGCATACCTTTTTGTAGGCACAATAAGCGCAGGCATTCCCCGCCCCCTTCTCGTAAGGGTCCGCATGAATCCGCCCCGCCAGGATTTCCTGCCCGATGTTCTTCACTTTGTAGTTTACATAATTCGAAATCGTCTCAAGCTCCTCTTCGCTCATCACAGAGGAACGGGCAGAGTAGCTGCCGTCCTTCTTCCGCTCTACCGGAATCACCTCAGACCTGCTTCCCATCTGCTTATCCAGTTTGCTTATGATATCCTCCTGACCGTTTACCACACCCTTCATTCTGAGCTTTTGCAGGATCTGATCATTCAGCTCTTCTTCGGAAAGTACTCCGGTGGCCTCGATCGTGGGATCGTCAATGTGATAATACAAAAGTGCTGCCGGGACAATCTCCTTGTCAGGATGCTTCTTTGCTTCCAGCTCCATTGCGGCATTCATATATACAACCAGCTGCAGCTGTAATCCATAATAAAGCGCTGCAAGGTCAAACTGCCTGTCGCCCGATTTATAATCAATGACCTTCACATATACATGTTCCTCATCTTCAGCCGTATCAATTCTGTCGATCCGGCCTCGAAGACGCATTTTTTCGTCCTTGGACAAAGTCACATTGATGCTCTCCAGGCTGTCCGCAAAATGAAAGGACATCTCATAAGAATCCGGGATGAACTCTCCTCTTTTCAGCTGTTCCCGGAGCGTAAGAACCGTTCTTGTCAGAATCCGGCTCATTCTGGTGATGGCATACTCATTGCGGGCGCTGCTGTAGAGCACTGTCTCCCCGTACTGTGCCGCATAAGCCTCAATGGCATCCTTCACCTGCTCTTTGGCAAATTCAACCGGAAAATCAAACCAGCTGTATTCACTTTCTGAAAGCTTATCCGCAAACCGCTCCAACACCGCGTGGAACACATTGCCCATATCCACCCGTTCAAAGCCGAACTCTTCCCGTTCTTTCAGGGACAAACCATACTGCAGAAAATGGTGGTACGCACAGGCCGCATAGGTTTCCAAACGACTGACACTGTTCTCCAGGATCTTGCCGTAAAGAGCCCTTGCCACCTGAGCGGACAGCCCGGTCTCCTGATACCGCTTAAACGCCGCATCCGCCAGTTTTTCCCGGAGTGCAAGCTGCTCTCCGGTCTGACCGTAAGCCTCATACAGCGTATAAAAGGCATTTTCCTCCTCGGCGCTGCGCATTCCCTGTGCATACATCCGCAAGCCTTCTGCCAGATAATCCACACCTTCTCCCGGCGAAACCACCATATCCAGAACCGGTCTGTTCTGGGGATACTCTGTCATCAGCTTCGGGAACAGGTTCTGTATCACTTCAATCAGATACGCAGGACGAACAGACTTCCCTTCCCTATTGATTTTTGCGTAAGATACATAGAGATAATGGGAAGGCTTTGTCATATTGAGATACAAATAGAGCCTCTGGATAAACATCTGCTGTCTGGGTGTAGGAGCCAGTTCCAGGTCCGATTCTCTCAAAAACTCCCTGTCCATATCGGAGATAATACCGCCTGTTGACGCACTCTTGGGAATATTCCCGTCATTGACACCCAGAAAAAACAAAGCTTTCACCTGTTTTAATCTGGTTCGCTCCATGTCACCCACAACCACGCGGTCCACGTTCTGGGGAATGGTTCCTACCTGGATTTCGCCAAAACCTGCTTCCAGGATATCTGCAAATTCCTGCAGAGTAATGGTCTCCTCACCCAACAGCTCATAGATCTGATTCAGCAGGTCCATCACCATTCTGTAGACCTGCGCATACTCTCTGGCCCTGGACAGATCTCCCTGCTCTGTAAACATATTTTCCAGGCGGACCAGCTTCTCCTGCACCTGATTGGCCACAAGAAAATCATACAGTTGGTTCACATAGTTTGCCACAGTATCTTTCTTTTTGCCGGAGAAACAGGTTAATTGGGCCATCATTCTTCCGCGGATGTCGTTCAGCCTTACAAACGCATCCTCATCATCACTTTCTCCGCCCGCCGCAACAAACAGGCGGCTCCATTTCTTATACCCTCTGATCCCTGTTTTCAGGACATAGTTTTCCAGTTCATCCGCTTCACTAAAGGTGAGATCGGATAGACCGCTGCGCAGATAATGGAACACCGCTTCATAAGAAAAATCCTTCAGATACAACTGCAATGCGCCGGTAATATATTCTATCATGGGATTCAAAACAATCCCTCTTGTCTGGTCAATAAAGCAGGGAATGGCCATCTGCCCGAATTGCGATTCCACATAAGGCGCATAACTCCCCAGATCTCCCACAATCAGAGCAATATCACGATACTGAAGCCCCTTGGTCCGGATCAGTTCCTGTATCTCAAGACCCACCTGATGCACTTCCTCAGCCGGCGTCGACATCTCCATTAGACGGATACTGTCCTGTTCTTCCGAAAACGGCCTGATTTCATAGCGGAACAGATTCTGCTCCAGCGACCGCAGCGCAGGGCTCTCCGAGAATCGATCCTTCCCCGCAGACGCGGTAAACACGTCCTGTCCTCTTTCTGCATCTACTTCCTTGGCAAGCTTCTCCAGATCACGCACCGTCTTCTTGGTCAGATAAAACAACTTCTGCTCTCCGTCCACCCGGTACGGATCCTCCCCGGCGCCTAAGGTCAGGCTGACAATGGTCTCACCGGACAGCCGGATAATTTCCTGTATCACCCGGTTCTGAATGGGCGTAAAACCGGTAAAACCGTCAAACACCACTACACTTCCCCGGATCAGTCCCGACTTGGAAAGACTTCTCCGCAGCACATCCAGCGTTTCTTCCGTGGTGATAAATTTCCCCTGTATATAATCCTTAAAGCCCTGATACAAGGCAGCAAGATCCTTAAGCTTATGTACCAGAGCCCCTCTTCCTTCGGCGTGCCGAATCAGTTCCGGCATATCCGAAGGTGATATTCCATACTGCATAAACTCGGAAATGGCACTTTTTACCTCATGAATATAGCCCTGCTTGTGAAGATGTCCGCCCAGTGCAGGAAGCGAATCTTTCATGCCAAGTGCAACCTTTTGCAGCACAAGACTTTTGCCGGTGTCATCCAGTACCGGCACATCTTTCTCCCCAACCTCCTCAAAAATGCGGTGAGACAACCTGCCGAAACTGAGCACATCGATATTGAGAATTCCGCCGCGCTCATGAAGGGATACAAGCTCCTTCTGGGTCTGCATGGTAAACTGATCCGGCACAATGATCAAAAAATTCCTCTTGGGCTCCCGCAAAGACCGTTCCATAATTTCCTCATAAAGTTGTCTGCTTTTTCCGGAGCCGGAAGGCCCAAAGAAGAACCGTAAACTCATAAATAAAACCTCCACAGATAATCGGCAGCCTCTTCAGCATAGTCAATGCCGATCCGTTTGCCCGCGTGTATCTGGTCCTCTGTGATCGCAATTCCTTCCGTTACATAGAAGGAAGAGCTGTTTACCATATCAATGTCATTGTCCTGCCGCGTAATATCCATGGCAATACACAGCTTACCGGGACCGTCTGCCAGATGCTTTCGGATGGAAGCAAGCTTTTGTGCTGTCTTTTTGTATTGTGCTTCCTCTTCTCCTTGTGCCAACCCTTTACTTTTTGCCGCAACTCCGACCCCCCGTATTGCGTTCAGACGCAGCCTCTCCATGATGTTGCGGGACTGTTCGTCTGCAGGCTCTGCCTTTCTGATCAGTACAGCCTGAGATATTCCTTCTGTCATAACTGCAATGTTCATACAGTTGTACATACCGTAAATCAGGTACACATATGACGTGCCGCCCTGATGGTACATAGGCTCCGTTCTGTCCGTCCGCCGGCCACCGTAAGTGTGAGAACCTTTATCCTCCTCACCCATATAGCTCTCCGTCTCCGTGATCATCGCCCGGACCGTACCAAGCGCCGTCTCATGCACCAATATCTTGCCCAAAAGTTCCCGCGCCACCGTAATACCGTCACGGGCAAAAAACTCCCTGCTAAGACGTTTTTTCTCCCCCATATCATGCTCCTTATGCATCTATGCCTCTTTCAAAGTCAGTTCCACAGGGCAATGATCGGAGCCCGTCACCTGCGTGTGAATGGCAGCATCCGTAAGCCTTTCCTTCAGGCACTCTGACACCACAAAATAATCAATGCGCCATCCCGCATTTTTCGCTCTCGCCTGAAACCGATAGGACCACCAGGAATAAATCCCCTCAAGATCCGGATAAAAATGGCGGAAACTGTCAACAAATCCGCTTTCCAACACCCTGGAAAAACAGCCTCTCTCCTCATCGGTAAAGCCCGCATTCCTGCGGTTGGTCTTGGGATTCTTCAGGTCAATCTCCTTATGGGCCACATTCAGATCACCGCAAAAGATTACCGGCTTCCTCTCCTCCAGTTTTTTCAGGTAAGCGAGAAAGTCCGCCTCCCACTGCATGCGGTAATCCAACCGTTTTAATTCCTCCTGAGAGTTGGGCGTATATACGGTCACCACATAAAAATCCGCAAATTCCGCCGTGATCACCCTACCCTCATGGTCGTGCTCCTCTATGCCGATTCCGTATGCCACGCTGATCGGCTCTTTCTTTGTAAAAAGCGCCGTCCCCGAATATCCCTTTTTTTCAGCATAGTTCCAATACTGATGATATCCCGGCAGTTCCAGTTGAATCTGCCCCGCCTGCAGCTTCGTCTCCTGAAGGCAGAAAACATCGGCATCTGCTGCCGCAAAAAAATCCATAAATCCTTTATCTGCGCAGGCACGTATGCCGTTCACATTCCAAGAAATCAGTTTCATACTAATCTACCTCTTAAATCAAATAAAACATCGGGTTGCTGAATCCTATTTTATCAAATCTACCTGTAAAAGTAAACAAGCAGAGGCTTCCACTTTTCATGGAAGCCTCTGACTGTCATTTATGCATGTTTTTTATTGCGTATGCTGCATTCCCATTAAATTCTTGCTACACCCGTACGTACGGCGGCCTCTGCCACAGCCTTAGCCACAGCTCCGCCCACGCGTTCATCGAATGCCTTGGGAATAATATACTCCTCGTTCAGTTCCTCGTCGGTGATCAGATTAGCCAGTGCCTCAGCGGCAGCCATCTTCATCTCCTCGTTGATATCGCGTGCGCGAACATCGAAGGTACCGCGGAAGATGCCGGGGAATGCCAGAACGTTGTTGATCTGATTGGGGAAGTCGGAACGGCCGGTAGCGATCACGCGGGCACCACCTGCCTTGGCATCCTCAGGGAAAATCTCAGGTGTCGGATTCGCACAGGCAAAGATAATGGCATCCTTAGCCATGGTCTTAACCATCTCAGTGGAAACGGTTCCGGGGGCGGAAACACCGATAAATACATCAGCACCCACCAACATATCAGCCAGTGTTCCTGCCTTCTTCTCCAGATTGGTCACCTGAGCCATCTCTTCCTTGATCCAGTTCAGTCCGTCACGGCCGGCATAAATCGCACCCTGACGATCACACATGGTAATATTCTTATAACCTGCAGACAGTAACAGCTTCACGATAGCGATAACAGCTGCGCCTGCACCTGAAGTTACAACCTTCACATCCTCTTTCTTCTTTCCAACAACCTTAAGTGCATTCTGTAAGCCTGCCAAAGTGATCACGGCAGTACCATGCTGGTCATCATGGAAAATGGGAATATCGCATTTTTCCTTCAGTTTACGTTCAATTTCAAAACAGCGGGGTGCAGAAATATCCTCCAGATTGATTCCTCCGAAAGAACCGCACATCAGATAAATTGCGTTGACGATCTCATCTACATCTTTACTCTTGACACAGAGCGGGAATGCATCTACATCTCCGAAAGCCTTGAACAATGCACATTTACCCTCCATAACAGGCATACCGGCCTCGGGGCCGATGTCACCCAGTCCCAAAACTGCAGTACCGTCTGTAATGACAGCACACAGATTGTGACGGCGTGTCAGATCATAACTCTTATTAACATCCTTCTGAATCTCCAGGCAGGGCTCGGCCACACCGGGAGTATAAGCCAAAGACAAATCGTCCTTGGTTGCAACAGGAACCTTGGCAATTACTTCAATCTTACCTTTCCATTCGCCATGCAGGCGCAAAGACTCTTTTGCGTAATCCATAACACATTTTCCTTTCGTTTTGTTTTGATTCGATTGTATTATAATACAAAAAGCAAAAATTGGCAACTACTAATAGCAGCTTTCAAATATGTCTTTGATTACGTCATAGTCCATATCGATAATGCTTTTGACGCTTCTCTGCCTGCCAAATGTACAGAGATCGGTAAGCTTCGTCATGCTTTCTTTGGAAATACCAAATTCTCTCAATTGAAGCGGCATTTGCAGCAAGGCAAAATATTCTGTCATTCGCTGTATTCCCAGAGCAGCAGCCTTCTCATCATCTGTCTCCACAACTTCCCATACTCTTCTGGCAAACTGCGCAAACCGGGAAATATTATGGTGATATACATATTTTGCCCAGGCGGGGAACAGCACTGCCAATCCGGCACCGTGTGCAATATGATCAAACTCTCCGCTCAGTGCATGCTCCAGTTGATGAACCGGAAGGGCATTTTCTCTTCCGCAGCCGGTCAGGTCGTTGTGAGACAGACTGGACGCCCACATAACTGTAGCTCTCGCCTCATAATCACAAGGATGCTTCATCAGAACTTTACCGGCATCCACCACAGACTTCAACAGTCCTTCCGCAATCCTGTCAGTCAGGTCAGTAGGCGGACAGGGCATAAAATACCGCTCCATGGTATGCGCCATAATGTCCACGATACCGCAAGCCGTCTGGTAAGGATTCACTGTATAGGTAAGCTCAGGATTACACACTGCAAATTGACATCTGTTAAACTCGCTGTTAAAGCCTCTCTTCATGTTGAGTTCCGGATTAGAGATCACTGCTGAGGAGCTCATTTCACTTCCTGCTGCCGCAAGTGTCAGCACACATCCGATGGGCAATGCGGCGGCAGCCACGCTTTTTCTGGACGGAAAATCCCAGGGATCGCACTCGCTCATTGCTCCTACAGCAGTATACTTGCAGGAATCAATGACGCTGCCTCCTCCCACTGCCAGAATCATCTGCACTTTTTCTTTCTTGGCTTTCTTTACGGCTTCACGGACAAATCCAATCTTGGGATTCGGCTCCACACCACCCATTTCCACCACTTCAACCCCGCTTTTTGCAAGAGAATTCATGATTTCATCATACAGACCGTTTTTCTTAATGCTGGATTGACCGTATTGAAGCATAATTTTCGTATAACCGTAGCCCCTGACAATCTCACCAATCTCTTTATGCCGGTCCTTTCCGAAATAAATCTTCGTAGGCGCATAATATACAAAATCTCTCATCAGATTATCCTTTCTTCACTTTGCCGCGACCTTTGCCCGACGCGCACCTCACTACTCCGTAATCTGCTTTTTCACTTCATCCAATTCTTCCGGAGAAGGTGCAGTAGGACTAAATTCCAGACTCTGTCCGTCATTCACATATCTGGGAATCAGGTGGAGGTGAAAATGATTGACTGTCTGTCCTGCTACCTCACCGTTATTCTGCATCAGATTAAATCCGTCACAGGAAAGCTTATCCGTCATCAAAACGGCCATTTTTTTAGCAAGAACCAACGCTTTCGCGGCCACCTCATCAGAAAGCTCGTAAAGATTTGCCGCATGATCCTTGGGCAGGATCAGTGCATGCCCCTTAGTCGCAGGGGCAAGATCCAGAATTACCCTGAACATATCGTCCTCAAATAATGTTCTGGAAGGAATCTCTCCATTCGCTATCTTACAGAAAATACAATCCTCTTTTTTCATACCTTTTCTCCAATCTTCCATTTTCTTCTTTTTATCACACAGATCACGACCCCTACCAAAAAGCCGGTGACAAGCCCACCCACATGAGCTGCATTATCGATATGATAACCGGTGAAACCGCTATACAGCGACAATGCAATCATGAGAATCACCCTTTGGGGCGTCACAGATGGCAGCTTTCTGCCGGCAAACAGAACGAGTGCAAGCAATACTCCATCCAGACCAAATACGGCTCCGCTGGCGCCGATAGACACGGACCAATCCTCTGTCAGAATCTTGAACAGCAAAGACATAAGATTGCCGCCCACGCCGGATAGCAGATATGAAATCAAAAGTCCAATGTGGCCAATCTCCTTCTCCAGCATCGTTCCCAGAAAAAACAGGATCAGCATATTGTTGAAAATATGGCTCACATCTCCATGAAGGAACATTGCCCAGACAACTCTGCTATACTCACGGCCATATATGATCTCAGGAACGCCAAGCCACCCCAATGCATCCAGCGTACCATCCGTCAGCATACTGATTCCAAAAACCACAATATTTATCAAAACCAGTACGCCGCTGACCAGCGGAAGCTTTCCGTATTTTTCCAGAGTTGTTCTCATTGTCCGCTCATTTCCAGATTTCAAACAATCTTGTCCGAATCCATAATCTGTTTAGAAAACTGTAACACCTCCCCGCCCCTTTCGTCAATGATTTATCGGAAAAACATAGTGAATTTGCCTAATCTGATCTCGTCTTCTTTATCCAATCTTCTCTTCTCATAAGGCTGAAGCCGCAGGCCATTTTTGAACGTCCCGTTTGTTGAATTCAGATCCTCCAGATAGATGCCTCCCTTATCCCGCGTGATCCTTGCGTGCATTCTGCTCACTGACATATCGTCAATAACACAGTCCGATTCTTCTTTCTTTTTTCCCAGAACAAGTGTCTGCCGATCCAGGTAAGACAGCAACTGCCCGGACTGTAAATACAGGCCTTCCATCTCCTCCCGGCATTCGCTTCCCTCTTCCAGATACATGGTCCTTCCAATCTGTTCCTCCTCTTGGGCCTCAAAACCTGCTTCCTTTCGGGTGCCGTCCGTATATATGGTATCCTCGCAAACCGCATAACCGGCCATGAGCCTCTCCGTTTTCAAGCGGATATTCTCCCTCTCCTCTTTCTGCTTTTTTATGCGTCCCTCCAAAAAATACCTGATTCCCCTTCTTGGCTCTCTGCTCTCCAATTCCTGGGACAATTCTCCGCCGGACATACCAATAGGAAACTCTTGCACAACCGGCTTCTCGGACAACACATTCTGTTCTTCCATTGCCTTTTCTTTGCTTTTTTGCTCTTTGCTCTCTACATCAAGCCTCTTGACATCCTCGTAAATCTGTTCTTTCAGATAAGCATCTCCCAACACACCAAACTGTTCATACATTCTGTAGACACATTCCACCAGTATCTCATCTTCATAGTCTATGTGTTCCACCAGATAGTCCATCAATTCTTGAAAGCCACCGTCCTCTTCACAATACGGTACATAAATAAAATAGAATTCGTTCTTCTCCAAATCCTGAAATATCTGACACGGATGCCATAAAATATTGGAGTCATCAAGCAAAAATCGTCCCATCTGCTGCCGGATCATGCGCATTCCCCACAAAAAATCTTTCACCCACTGTCTCCCGATGCTTTTACAGGAATACAGCTGAGCTACACTTTGCGTAAATGAGATATCATAATATAAATAGACTTGCCCATTGATATATCTGAGGGTACAGGGTAAGAGCCCCTTAATCCCTCCTCTGGTCACAATACAATATTGATATCTGTTTTCTTCCGGATTCTTATCTAAAAGAATTCTTTCATAGTTACAGTTGAGATTTCTCACAAATTCAGTCTCCAACATTTCCAATTCCCTCCATAATTTTTCGGCTTAATCTGATCCACTCTACAGCATGCATCTCCGGACAGGAAAAAGTCGCTTCCAACTGCCACCGTTTCTCATGGACCCCCGGGATCATACTGTAAAATGGCATATTCACAATTCCCTTAGCCCGGGCACGAATCTTCCCTTTTTCTTTTATCAATTCGTCATCCTGCAACGAAAAAGCCGGATAACGATTTAATGCCTGCAGCTGTCCGACTTCGGCTTCTGTTCCGTCATCAAATGACCATTGCTCCTTTAATACAAGCAATGCCACGTCCTGCTCCAGAACGCACCTGTCATATTGGTAAAACATAATATAGATTAGGAAAACATAAATACCCAACACCGCCGGAATAATGCACGCAGCCTCCACTGTGAAATACGCTTTCATACAATTCCTCCAAACCTTCCAGCCTCTACACCAATTCCAACAAACAAACTGATATTGCCAAAAAGGGGACAAAAGGCAACTTATAGTTTCTGCCCACTCTGCGCCACATCAATAAGATTGCCGCTGCCACTGCCGCAAACAATAGGCTCATCATAAAAACAGCCGTAGACTTTGCACTGCCCAAGATGCCGCCTGTCACAAGCAAAACGCAGCCGTCGCCGTATCCTGTCTTACCACTGACCCTCGCAATTACCAGCATCAATAACCCCGGCCACAAACTTTTTAAACCTTCCGACATAAACTCCAATGCCCCTTGGCTGAAACATAAATATCCCAGAGTACAGACCGCTGCCGCCCCGCCGGCAACCAGCCAAATCACCGGAATTCTTCTGGTACGGATATCATATATGCTGAGTATTGCCAGATATACCCCAAGTCCCACCGTCTTCCACATACTTCCTCCCGTCATGCTGCGCATTTGCTGCAAGGCCGGTACTTTTCCTTCGCCGTAGCGCAATCCATTGTTATAATATTCCTGACAAGACCGGGACAGTTTCTCCTGCTGTGATATCTGTTGCCATCCTGCGTCACAAAGGCAAGTCGCTGTTCTTCGTTTCCGCAAACACTGCACAATCGATATCGCGCTCCGCTTTGATTCCGGATCTTTTCCACTTCGGAAACATCCATGGACATCACATTTCTCACAAGATAACTGCAGCTTCGCGTTACATGATATACTTCACCGTACTCTGTGATGTATACTGCCCCCGCGTTTCCCTGTTCTTCAGACTCCCCGGCAACCTGATAACCCGTCCAGGCTCTGGCAAAATACCTGTTTGCCATGCGAAAGGAGGAAAAACCCGGAATCTTGAACACCGGTGAAACCTGATATGTCACTTTGACATCTATGCAGTCATTTTCCATGTAAGAGGACTCCAGGAAAACCAAACCGTTTTCACCGTACGTCAGCGGAGATTCGTTCAGGTATTCATTCCCCAGATCATTTATAACAGCACTTTGCATTAAATAGTCCGTCAATAACGTTTCCCCTAATTGTGTAAGTATTTCTTCCCACACTGCATTGCCCTCTTCCTCACCGGTCGTCTGTCCCGGACGAACCGAATCATATACATATCCGCCCACCGCCAGAATTCTCCCCTTGTCCCACAGTGCCAGCTGCAGATTTCCATGAAGCCTGAGCATTTCCACCGAAGATAACAGGTTAACAAAAAAGAACAAAATCAAAGGAATGACCACTGCAGCTTCCACCGTCATACTCCCGTTGAGGTGCCACAGCGGTATCCTCTTTATGAATAAGTTATTTTTCGAGCCCCGGGCAAGGCAGTTTGATTTTTTCCGCAGCATCGGAGAAGGATTCTTTGCCTGAATCTGCAACATAACTTGATTAACCTTTTTCCATAAAGAGGACACCGCTGTCCACCTCCCTTTCTCCCTTACACAATAAGATCAATATCTTTTATTCTTCTGCACCGTTATTCTGTATCCGTAAGCACTTTTCAAAGAAATCTCTGCCACAAATCTGTCTGCGCAACCATCCATACGGAAACAGGTATTTCCCACAGTTTGTCTGACATCCATTTCCACGATGTCCATCATGCGGAAAGTCTGTTCTTCCAAAGGCGACAGTACCAGAAGTAACCGCAGATAATCGGCATATTTCAGCCCATTTCTCCCATCCTGTCCGTTCTCCGCTCCGTTCTCTTCCGCAGATCCGCCTTGACCATTTCCCCAAATCCCGCCCAAAACCGCGTCCATATCATAATGCCAAGTCTCGCTTGACTTTAACAGAGGAACCTCCTTTCCTTCCAATAAGCATTTCACATCATATAGACTTTCTGCATATGCCCATCCCAACAGTATGCTCATCAGAAAAACCGGTTGCAGTTCCGGCAAAAAAGTTGCCGTCGCAATCACCGTCGCCGTCGTCTCTGCCCCTGCATATTTCGTCTCGTCAGAGAATAAGTAAATCATATTGGCCGCTTCCCTGACAGCGCAGATACGGTGCACCACTCCCTTCAGATTCTCAGTATCGTTTCCTTTTCCGCCGATCAGATACTCCAGCTGATACTGCAGCACTCCTTCTTCTTTCGGTTGTCCCCAATAACCGCAGTACCGCATCAGATACTCAAGCCACAACAGCCTGTCCGTCAAATCTTCCGTTTTACCGCTGCCCAGATTTCCCTGATTGATTCCTTCCCGGATTTTCCTATGACTGATCAGAGATTCCGGATCAACGGAATTAGCTGAAACTTTTTCCGGCTCCTTCAGAACCAAAGACAAAATCCCCTTACTTTTCAGTTCCTGAATCGGCACTGTCGGATTTTCTGCTTCTATGGTGATCCAGTCCTCCCCCACCTGTTTCTCCTGCCCGTCCATCTCCTCAATCTTACTGTCTGCGTCCTGTTTATCCTCCTCCAGACTGCTCTCCAAAAGATGGTAACGCTCCACGGTTTCCAGCCATCCTATGATTTGTTGAAGAAACGCAATGCCCGTATCCGCCAGCATCACTTCTGCAGCTCTCCCCCGAAATACTCTGCCTCCCTCGTCACAAGCCAGCGCAATTCCGGTAATCGCTGTATCCTCCATCTGCATTCCCAGGTAATCCTTATACAGATAGTCCCCCAGGAAAACCTCCTCCATATGGCAATTTGCATTCACATAGTATTGCAGGTGCTCATTCATCGTCTGCAAAGAAGGAGTTGAAGTCCCGTAAGAAAGGTCCACCCAGAACATTCCGTATTGTCTGAATAATTCCCGATGATACTCAGCCAGCACACTGTCTGCCGCCACATCAGCTACCAACTGCGCTTCCAATTGAAAGGTATGCGCTCTCACCCCTCCTAACAGGGCAAAAAACAGCGACAGCAAAACAGACAGTGAGAGTGCCGCATATACCGTAAGGTACCCGCCTACTTCCTTGCGGTTCTCCCTGATATTGCTCATACTCTTTTTGTCTGGGACGTTATCTTATCAAAAATCGTTTCGATCAGTTCCGTGATCTGAGACTTAAAAATGATTACAAGTCCAATCAGGACCACGATAATCAGAATAATCTCAACCGTTCCCATACCGTCCTCTTCTCTGCAAAAATCTTTCCAATTCTTCATAACAATCCTCCATTTCTCAAAAGTTTCCAAATGCAGGAATCATGATCATTATCATGACAATTCCCAACATCATTACCATTGGCACCAATAACTTTGTTGAGGCCTCCTCCCCAAGCTGCCGATTGCGTTGCATCTGTTCTTTCCGCACCGACTCGGCCTCTTCTCTCAATCTTTCTGTCAGTCCCACACTGCCTTTTACTGCATTTTGAGACAAAAGTGCTCCCAGCCTCACATACTCCTGGGAACCGCAGCGAATGCCCAACCGCTCATATGCCGTAGTCTCCGTTATCCCCATCTGCAATTCTCTGCATACATGAAGTAATTCCTCATATGCCGGATGCTCTTTGCCTCCTACTTGTCTGTTTTGCAGATAGAGTTCCGCAATACTCGTCAAAGCACCGCGGATGGGCAGTCCTGCCCTTAAGTACAATTCCAGTTTGCGGAGGATTCCCGGATAAGCATCGTTCAACTGTTTCTGTCGCTCCCGGACTTTGGTATTCAAATCCTTGTCTTTCAGGAAAAAAACACTCGCTCCCACCGCCAATGTCATAAGCCACAACAGCAGCCCATTGTTGCCGGAATCCTCTCTCCACCGGATTGCTTTTCCCTGCCACTTCTCAGGAAGGGCAAAAAAGGCGTTCTCTCTGCTTTCTTCTTCCACTTCAGTCAGCATTTGGGAGAGTTCCAGATAAACCCTCTCACCTTCCTCCGTCGGTGACACCACAGTCACCTCCAAAATATGGATCCATTCCCATTCATGATATGTGACCGTTGCAGTAAGCCTTACCTTTTCTTCCTCCCCATGAGACAGAGACTTTACGTTACCTTCGTAATCCACCACGAAAAGGTTTTCACTGGACCATTCCACGTTGAAAGGATACCCCTCAATACGCTCCGACAATACCAGATTCTTGCTCACCTCATTCCAGGACGGATTCTCTCCCAGCGCCTCTTTTTTGAGTTGATCCCAGAATTCTTTTTCCAATCGATCTGAAGTCTCTCTGTCCGGCACCCGACCATCTACATTTAAAGTAAAACTCTGCCCGGGATATCCCTCTATCTGGGCTTCCAGCCTGATTTCCTTTTGCGGATTCTGATAATCCCCCCGTTCCACAACATTGCCTTTTTGCAATGACTTTTCCAGATCCGTTTTCACAAAAACTACCGTTCCCAACAGCATTCCCACAAAAACGACGGTAAGGATCAGTCCCAGCTTTTCCGCATAGTATCGCGCTATCCGTTCTTCAGATTCTTCTCCCGGATATAGCTTCTTAAGATCGGTCTTGATTCTGCTCTGTCCGCTCCCGTCAACTTCCCTCTTTTTCCATTTCCCGTATATCCACGCTCCCATGCGCAGTGTGGTTTTCAGTCCCTTTCCTGCAACAGAAATACGGCGTGAGACAAACCACAGAAACAGATAAATGATCAGTACAAGTCCTGCAATAATATACATAAATCCTCCTGTACTCATACACTCACCGCTTTCCGCAATATCTTTTCCGACAAAAAGCAGGCAGCCAGATATATCAAAAGGCACACAGTCATAACAGCAATGCCGGAAAAATTGTGATAAAGCATATCGAAATAACCTTTGCTGCTGACATCAACGTAGATGAGAATGGCAAAAGGCATTATGTTCATAATCCTTTGCTCCATCCTGCGGCCGGCAGTCTGCGTCATTATTTCCTCCCGCGTCGCCGCCTGTCTGTAAATCCCTTCTGCAAAAGACCGGATCACCTCCGTCATACTTCCCCCGTTTCTTCTGGCAATAAGGAATACGGACGCAAACTCCTGTATCTGCTCTGTTCTACTCCTCTGTCCGAAATCATAAAGCAGTTCTTCCAGAGTCAGGTTCATCACAAGTCCACGCCGGATCAGTCCAAGTTCCTGACAGATCATCGCCCCCCTGCCATGCATCATGCACATATCCTCATAGCTCTGAAGGAAGGCATTTTCCACGCTGTATCCCGCTGTCATCGACGAAGCGACGGATCGTATCATATCGCGAAACTGAAGCAGAAGCCTGTCCCTGTCATTTCCGGCTTTTCTCCCGGAATCGGCCTTCCAGCAAAGAATGCCCACAGCAGACAGGGGAATAGCTGCCCAGATACTTCTGTAAAAAAACAGACTTAATCCCAGAACGATCAAGAAACACTTAACCACCTCCGTTATCAACTCTCTGCAGCTGCGGTAGCACTTCCCGTAATCTCTTCTCACTGCTGAGTCCTGCTCTTGCAAGCTTTTCGTCATGTATCAACTCCCCCTCCCTCACAAGTTCACCTGATACGCCACCCTCCGGGCCTGGCTCTCCTTCCCGAAACCGAAACAACGAATTCAGGCTATATCTTCCCTCTTCATATCCGGCCAACTCCACGATCTCCAATATCCTGCGGGAACCGTCTCTTAGCCGCCCCAGATGAATCATGATGTCCAAACCTGCCGCGATCTGCTGGCGGATAGCCTGAAGCGGTATTTCCATCCCCATCAATATCATGTTTTCCAATCTCGCCAGCATATCCTGAGCGCTGTTGGCATGACCGGTGCTCATACTGCCTTCATGACCGGTATTCATCGCCTGTATCATATCTATCGTTTCCGCTCCCCTCACCTCTCCGACTATGATCCTGTCCGGGCGCATACGCAATGACGTCCTGATCAGATCACGGATCGTTATTTCACCACAGCCCTCTGCCGTGTTACTGCGGGCTTCCAGTTGCACCAGATTGCGAATTCCCTGAAGTTGCAGTTCTGCATTATCCTCTATGGTAATGACTCTCTCCTGTCCGGAAATATAACCTGACAATACATTGAGGAGTGTGGTTTTTCCACTTCCCGTGCCTCCGCTGATAAAAATATTGTACTTTGCCCGGACCAGCTGTTTTAAAAAGAGCGCAGCATCTCTGGTCACAGACTGCCTCCTCTCCAGTTCCTCCATAGTAACAGGTTTTTGCGGGAATCTGCGGATCGTCACAGCCGGACCGTTTATGGCTACAGGGTCCATCACAACATTGACTCTGGCACCGTCCGCCAACCTGGCATCCACGATTGGCGATGCCTCGTTTACCGTCCTGTTGCACCCTGCCACAATCTGCTGAATCACATTTTTAAGCATCCCCGAAGATTCAAACCTGGCCTCCAGTTCCTGAAGCTTTCCTTCCCGTTCCACGAATATGTGCTCTTTTCCATTGATCATGATCTCTGTCACAGAAGGATCCTCCACAAACAATTGCAGGACGTCAAGCCTTCTCAGAGAGTCAAACAGTTCTTTCCGAAGCCTCTGCCTTACCCTGATCGAGCAAACCTGCAATCCATCCTCCTGAAGCATAACCTCATCAATGATCTCTTCCACCTCATTGTCAGGAACCTCTCTGGTGTAATCAATTCTGTCAAGCACCTTGTCGCGGAGCTCCGATTTCCAGTCATGCACTTCTTTCATCCGGTCACCTCCCCTATCATCCGATCCACATAGTCAGCCAATTCTCCTTTTGTGAGCAACTCAATTTCCTCCGGAATTTTGCGAAATCTGGGCAACCGATAGCGACTTGTCTTAGTCAATAGTTCCTCATGATCCGTCATCTGCAATAATCTTTCATATTGAGCAATCTTCCCCCTGGCACTCCTGCCATCCTTCGTCAGGGTATAGATCCTGTCACAGGCGTGTAATAACTCTAATAACCCCTGTACACTTTCTCCCAGATCCAGAATCAGATATTCATACTCACCGGACTGCCTGATCCTGTCGACCATTTCCAGCCATTCCTCTGCTTTCACCTCAAGAAGTGTCAGACCCAATTTCACCGGGGGAATATAGTCCATCTGCCCCTTTTTCATCAGGATCGTCTGCATCCGCAAGAGAAATCTCTCCTTGTCCGTGTTTAAAAAGTAAATCAGATCAGCAAGATCCCTAGTCCTCATATCCGGCAACAATTCTGCATTACCGGCACAAAACTCAAAGTTGAGATATAGCGTTTTATGCTTTCTCGCAAGCATTTGCCCCATGGTTAGTGCAAAGGTGGTCTGTAACGAGCGATGAATCGGCGTGAAAAAACCAACCATTTTCGTTCCATGATCCGCGGCCAGCCTAGGAAACTGCTCCTGGGCAGTCTCCACGTATTCGCTGAGTATCTCTTTGTAAACACGCTCCGCTTCCTGATATTTATTCACATTACGTATCTGCTCCCAGCGCACTACGCCGCTTTCATTTAGAAGAACACTCTTTTTTACCGTAAGCTCCCGGATTTCTCCGGTATATGCGTTCTCTGCCACCACCAGCATATCTATGACATGCTCCTTCGCAAAAGAGAGTAACCCCTTAATCGTCGTATAGGTGTGGACTTTCCACGGCGCCTCCTTATGTGATTTTAAATATTCTGTCATATGCTGCGCATATTCTTCCTCCGTATCACACAACACTAAAATATTGCGATTCAATAGACACCTCCCATGTGAAGCAGCAGACTCAAGAAAACCGGTCCGGCCATACGGATACCGGCCTTACCGGCTTCCGCGGCATCGCAGAAGTACTGTTGCCAACGTCCGCTACGGCTCACATCCGCCAAATAGGAACAAAGGTATTGCAGCCTCTCCTTCCCACTGCCTTCTTTTATCAATTTAAAAACGGAAAATATTGCCGATATCAGCAAAGAAACAAATAAGAAACAGAAAAGATCCCTCTCTTGGGAAAGGTACCCGGCGGTTACGGAATAAATCTTTACGTCTCCCGCTCCGATAGCACCTATTTTGAACAATGGAAACAACATGAAAAAGACCAAAAAACAATTTACCAGATATTCTGACAGCCCACCGGCGCCTGCATCCCAATACCGATATCCCATTCCATAAAGAAGAATGAGCAGGATCATCTTATTTGAGATCCGGGCATTGCGGTAATCCGACAGACAGACTGCAGACAGTAAAAGACATAGTACTGCCATACCTCTCTCCTTATTTTGTTAATAATCGTTGGAAACCTGCGGGAAGAAATCTGTCCCACTGAGTGCTCGTCCCGTATGGCAACTAAACCGAGGACTTGCAAAATGATATGTCACTTCAGAACATTCGAATGTGTTGTTGTAAAATGCATTATAACCACTCTTTTTATCTTTGTCCAGTACCCAAACACAAAAAAATCTTTTTTGGTAAAAACCTACAAAATTTTATAAAAGCCAATTCCATAAAGTGCGAAAACCCCAGGAAATCCAAGGATTGCAGATGTCAAAACCGTCGTCACATTTATTCCTACACCAACAGCAATTCCCTGCTTTTCCAAAAAGGAATTTACAAAAAAAATGGCAATCGTCCCCAATACTCCCCGCACACAGATATTCAGCAGCCATTCTGCTTTCATCTTCACTGCAACCATAACCAATACCACTCCGCACACTGCAGCCGCCATCACAATTCCTGCCAGACTTCCCATAGTTTTCCTCCCATCCGGACTCTCATGCTTCATTTTATGCGGATAAAACACCACATATAACAGGCAGATTATTTAAGATATTTGACACACTTTGTCTGAGATGGAATATTTTACTACAGATAAGTCTATACTTCTACTAACAGAGATCATTCAAAAAGAGGTGTCATTATGAAAATGTTTTTCAGTCAGACCTGCAAAGCAACACAAACCACAGAAGAAGATTTTACTCCTCCCTCTCTACGGGAAGACATAGAAAAAACCCGCATTGCACTGGAAATCGCATACGCGGGTTTTGATAACGCCACAGATGAAGATATGATCGACTGCTATATTTATGAAATCAATGCCTTGCTAAAACGCTACAAGCATCTGACAGAACTTGCCGCACGGGAAGTACAACCCGTGTTGCAAACCGCTTCTTCTCCCATAAAAGCACTGGCAGCCCATGTGTTTGGATGAAGCTTAAAATGCATATACAAGAGCGCCGTAAGGCGGCACATCCGTAAAAAGCGAAAGCCTTCCATTGCTGTGCGGATCACTCACTGCTTCCAATTCTGCCGGAATGGCGAAGCCGTTGCCGCCAAACCGTTCTTCATCGCTGTTCAGAAGCAGGGTATATTTTCCTTCACGCGGAACATTGATTCTGTAATTCTCCCATTTCATAGGAGTCATATTGATCACAAACAAAAGATTGGTCTCACCGGAAGCAGGCTTTCTCACAAAGCTATAGGTACTACGGTCCACATCGTCCGCATTCATCCATTCAAAACCTTCCCAGCTGTGATCCAACTGATACATACAAGGATAGCTGCGATACAGCCTGAGCAGTTCTTTCACATATTCATGAATTCCCCTGCTGTGTTTTTCCTGAAGCTGGAACCAGTCAAGTTCCCTGTCTTCACTCCATTCTCTCTCCTGTCCGAAATCCTGACCCATAAACAGCAGTTTCTTGCCGCTGTGACCAAACATATAGGTATAGCCTGCCTTCAGATTGGCATATTTGTCTGCCGGATAGCCAGGCATCTTGTTCAGCATGGAACATTTTAAGTGAACCACCTCATCATGGGAAAGCGGCAGAATATAATTTTCACTGTCATTGTAACTCATGGCAAAGGTAAGACTGTGGTGATTATGACTGCGATAAATAGGATCCAGCTTCATATACTGGCAAAAATCGTGCATCCAACCCATGTTCCACTTGAAAGTAAATCCAAGGCTGCCCGTTTCCACCTTTCCGGTAATATGAGGCCAGGCCGTAGACTCCTCTGCAATGGTCATAAACCCAGGATCAAGCCCGCGCACTACAGAATTCAGATGGTGGAAAAACTCGATGGCTTCCAAATTCTCATGGCCGCCATACTTGTTGGGACACCACTGACCATCCTTTTTACCATAGTTCAGGTACAGCATGGAGGCAACGGCATCTACGCGCAGTCCGTCCACGTGGAACTCTTTCATCCAGAAGAGGGCATTGGCGATCAGGAAGTTTTTCACTTCGTTCTTGCCATAATCAAATACCTTCGTCCCCCAGTCCGGCTGTTCTCCCCGTCTGGGGTCCGGATGTTCAAAGAGACAGGTACCGTCAAACTCTGCCAGCCCGTGTGCATCCTTTGCAAAATGGGCAGGTACCCAGTCAAGGATCACGCCCACTCCTGCCTTGTGCAGTTCATTGACAAGATACATAAAGTCTTTGGGGGTTCCGTACCGGGAAGTGGGTGCATAGTACCCGGTCACTTGGTATCCCCAGGATCCGTCATAGGGAAACTCTGCAATTCCAATGAACTCCACGTGAGTATATTTCATTTCTTTGGTATATTCAATTATTTTGTCAGCAAACTCCCTGTAATTGTAATAGCCTGCTGTCGTACCGTCCCAGTGCTTCATAAAAGAACCGATATGGCATTCATAAATAGCTACCGGCTCTCTGAGCATATCTTTTCCTGCGCGGGCTGTCAGCCATTCAGAATCTTCCCACCCAAAGCCGTTAATATCCGTGACAACAGAAGCCGTATCCGGGCGAAACTGAGCCTGATTGGCAAATGGATCCGCCTTGTAAAGCTTTCTGCCATCCGAAGAAGTGATCAGGTACTTGTACTGCTCGCCCTCACCGATACCCGGCACAAATAAAGTCCAGATTCCGCCGGAACCGATCCGATTCATGGGGTGCGCATCTTCGCTCCAACCATTGAAGGAACCGGTCACATGGACCCGTGCGGCATTAGGTGCCCAGACAGCGAAAAACACACCGTCCTTACCATTTTCACGGGAAAGATGAGCTCCCAGCTTTTTATAAATATCATAGTGCGTCCCCTGACCGAACAGATACTGATCTGTTTCAGAGACAAACACTTTTTCCCTCGTCATGCAAACATTACCTCCAGTTTAGATAAAGTCATTTTCGCGTAAAATAACCATGTCTTCTTCGTCATATCTCTTAGCAAATAAAATGTCGAAGAAATGCTTAATGTTCTTCTTGTTGGCATGATGAATCGCTTCGTCAATTATTTCCTTGACTTCCATGACCGTTACTGCATGGTCAATAGACTGCATCTCCTCTATTCTGGTGTGCAGTGCCAAAACTCCCATCTCATCGATAGAGTATTCTTTTTCTTTAGCATATTTCTTACCGAATTCCACCAATGCATCGTTGCTCAGAGCTTCCATATCCATCCGTGCATTGAAGCATTCTTTCAGTTGACTGTTCTTCTCCAGGAATTTGTTGATGTTCTTCTTTGAGTCTTCCATCACAACCACAATTCCCCGGGACTCCTGCTGCAATCCTTTGTAAAGAGCAGCGGCAGTATTTTCATTCATATCAGATGCCTTCTGGATGATCAACGCACCATTCTTAAGCTGATCCAGAATAGTGGCCACCTTCTTGTTGTTCAGCGCCTCACCGGATATTTTTGCTGTTTTGCCGGAAAAATTGCTGTCAGTCATCTGTACGTCACGAATGATATTCTTGGCCAGATTCAGGGTATCTATTCCCTCATCACCGGTAACGATCACATTTCCTGTGTAAGAAGCCAAGCTGATCTTATCAAGCGCTTCCACCAGCTTCTGTCCGGCTGCGCGATTCTGAATAAAGGAACCGAACAGTTCTTTCTCTTCCTGGGAAAGACTGCGTACACGAGGCTTGTCCTGTACTTCTTCTTTCGTTTCCTCAGGCTGTGCTGCTTCCGTTTCTTCCACAACTTCTTGAGGAAGTTCTTCTGCTGTTTCCTCTTCCGGTACCTCCTCCACGAGTTGATCTTCTGCAGGTTCCTCTGCGGGTACCTCTGCAGGTTCCTCTTCCGGTACCTCCTCTTCGAACTGTTCCTCTGCAACTTCTTCAGATTCCTCGGTTTCTACCGGTACCGATTCCTCTGCAGTCTGCTCAGGAACCTCGTCAAATTCTTCTTCGGTATACTCTTCCTGGATATTCTCCTCCACAGCTGCCTCTTCAGGAATTGCTTCTTCAGGTTTTTCCTCAGAATACTCTTCGTCCCCGGTTTCTTCCAACTCTTCGATCTCAACGATTTCTTCAATCTCTTCAACTGCTTCGATCTCTTCAGTCTCTTCAACTGCTTCGATCTCAACGATTTCTACGTATACTTCCGGCTCACCTGCATCTTCTGCTTCATCGCCCTCAATCATTTCAGGAACTTCCGCCTCGTAACTGTCGTCTCCTGCAATTTCTTCCTCAGTGTACTCTTCTACAACAGGCGCTTCCACTGCAACACGGATATCTCTGCCGAATGCGGCTTCTTTCTTGAGACGCTCCCATTCCCGCATAATATCCTCTATGCTCATCTGACCGGTGATCTGCTCTTCCTCCTGAGGAATTTCAGGCACAACAAGGCTGATCTGTCCGTCCGGCTCCATGGACAACGCTTCCTCAAAAGGATCGCGGGGCCTTTGACCGGACTCAAAGAGATTCTCTTCTGCCTCAATTCCTTCCATTTCATCGGTCTCACCGAAGAATACTTCTGTATCCGGCGTAGGCTGAATAACAGGCTCTGCTATTGCAGCTTCCTCTTCTCCCAGCACTTCCTTGAGCCCTTCCGCAAGTTCTTTCTGCAGATTAATGGTGTTAAACTGACTCACATCTACCGTCTTCACCTGAAAATCAAATTCCCGGGACTGTTCTGATTCCTTCCCGTCGGCAGCCTGTTCTTTGTCCGCCTCTTCTCTGAGCTGTACCTGCTCATGGCGGGGCTGGAAACGATAATCGTATTTCTGCTGCTGTTCCGGGGTCAGCGGCTGATGAAGCATTTTAAGCTCCATAGCCTTAATGACATACTTGCCGTCGCCAAACCACAGAATCAGTTCATCACATTCTTCTACACAGCGGGTGGAAAGACCTACTCTGTGATACAGATATGCCAACTCATAGGCCCACTTTTCCCGATAATCTCTTCTCTTCAGTTCCTCCAGCACTGCAATGCGCTCTTCCAGGCTTACATCCTGTGCTTCATACAGTTTATACTGCAAAACATATCTTCCTGTATCTTTGGGAGCGATCTGAACAAATTCTTTATAATATTCCACCGCATCCACAATCTCTTCCATCTTGATGGAAAGCTCACAAAGAGAATAACAGATTGCTCTGCCATTGGGATGCCTGTCATATGCCAGAAGCAGCATATTTCTTGCGTCTTCATACCTTCTGTTGACCTTATACAGATCGCTGACCATGCAAAGCATCATAACGCTCTTCACCCGACGCCAATCAATGCTGTCCGCTATCTCAGCTGCCTGCTCATAATCTCCCTGTGCGATCAATGATTTAATTTCTTCCGCCCTAACTTTATACTCGAACTTATCCAAGGTACTTCGCTCCTATTTCTAACAGTTTATCCTAACAACGTGCGACATGAAAGTGCATATAAATCCACTCTTTTTTAGTGTATCATAGCCTTACTGTGTATGTCAAAAACAAACGAAAAAAATATCAGGATTTCTTTAATAAAAGGTTGCTCAGCTGCGCAAACTGCTCCAGCGTAAGTGTCTCTCCCCGCACCGTTGCAGACAGCCCCATTTCCTCCAGGGCAGCAGAAACCTGCTCTTTTGTGACGGAGAGTCCCTGGGCATTTCCCAGGCCGTTGACAAGCGTTTTTCTTCTTTGATTGAAGGACGCCCTGATGATGGAAAACAGGAATTCCTCATCGTCTGCAGAAACAGGAGGCTCCTCATACCGCGTCAGCCGGATTACGGCACTTCCCACATTGGGTCGCGGAATAAAACAATTGGGTGGAACATTGGCTACAATCTCCGGCTTGGCATAGTATTGCACTGCCAGTGACAATGCGCCGTAGTCCTTTGTTCCCGGGCCAACCTGCATCCTGTCGGCCACTTCCTTCTGGACCATGATCGTAATGCTCTTTAACGGCACATGTTTCTCAAACAGCCCCATGATAATGGGCGTGGTTATGTAATAAGGCAGATTGGCAACCACCTTGATGGGGCGCCCACCGTTGTGCTCCTGCACGATCCGGTTCAGATCCACCTTCAAAATATCATCGTTAATGATTCTGACATTGTCATAATCTGCCAGCGTTTCCTCCAAAATAGGAATCAGGGCTTTGTCAATCTCTACTGCTATGACCTCTCCGGCCTGCTCAGCCAGATACTGGGTCATGGTACCGATTCCCGGACCGATCTCCAGCACACAGTCTTCCTTTGTGATCCCGGAAGCTCCGATAATCCGATCGAGAACATTGGTATCAATCAGAAAGTTCTGGCCAAACTTTTTTTGAAAACTAAAGTTATATTTCTGTAAAACCGCTATGGTATTCTGTGGAATCCCTAACGTTGCCATCTCACGTCACCTCAACTCTTACACTGTCTACTTGAAGTAATTAAAATCTTCGATAAAATGGATGCAATCGTATAATACCAGCATCTCCGTCTCCGGCGTCAGATAACCGGCGAGCAGATCCGGCAGCCTGCCATTAATGTACCGCAGGTCGATCATATATATCTTTTCATAATGATTGGCCATGAGCGGCACCAGACAGTTGGCAAAACTGTTCTTGATCAGAATCAGTTCCTTTCCGTTCCGGTATCCGGTGTCAATCTCAATAAAAGGATGATTGTCATCCATAAAATAACCGTATTTATTCTTTGTATCCAAATGCTTCGACTCGTAATAGCTGTCCGTCACCTTGGAAAAGTCATAGGTAACCTTCGGCCGTTTCTTCATGGTCTCCGGGAAAATCTGAATGGTATCTTCCGGGAACGGAAGATTCAGTTTTGAGTGTAACGTCCCCAGAAACTCTTCTGTCACTGCAGTCAGGCCGGAAGGATCAAAGGTCTCTGCTGCAACAGCCCCGGTCTGGTCTTTCCAGGCAAGATAACCGTAATATGCCCCGAGAGAAGTCCAATGATGATCGGTGCGGTAGTAAATATACTCATCAGAATGCTCCCGCAGCGTGTCAAGCACATTGATCACGTTTTCTTCGCCCACAGCCTCTTCGACTTGGGTCAGAAAAGCCTCCTGATCATAGTATCCCGCCCACATGGGCAATTTATCTGTCAAAACATTATCTGCTGTGGGAATCAACATGGCCTTTGCACCATAGGTTTCCACAAGATCTTTCAAAAGTGCGATTTTCTTATCCACATCCTTTTGGGAAATATCCTCAGGGGAATGTCTCTCAATCAGATAGTCATCCTTACCCAGATATACGCCATTGATATCTTTTTTTTGCAGAAGGATATCACCTCTGGTCTTCAGTTCAACCCATGTGTCTCTTCCCACAAACTGGTCAGTCACATAAGCCTCGTAATCCTCCATGTAGGAGCCGTCCAGAATCGTCTCCGCGCTGATCTTCGGTCTTTTCGCCAATACACGGTTCTCGTTGGAGGAAAAGATCCTGTCACCGGTAATCACATCTGCCGCCACTAGGATCAGCAAAATCAGGGCGAAGAAGCCAACGGTCAAAGCTGCATTTGATTTTTCACTCATATCTGTTGCCTCCTCCCTTAGAATCTGAAATATAGGAACGGGTTATATGATGCATCTACAATATACGCGATGGAAACAAGGAGCAAAAGGGCCGGAAGCAGCTTCTCCAAAAACCTTCTCAAGGCAATCGCCGGACCGTTCCCACTGGTCCCGAGACGTTTCGCAAGACTGCTGCCCAAGGGCAGTGCTGAGAGTGCAGCAAGCGCCAGGAGCACACCGTATTCCTTCACCAGGAACAATGCGTTGGTATCATACCAGCCGGCTCCATTCATTCCAAACATAGCTTTTACATACAATAAGACATGATTTATATCCTCGATGGCAAAAAGCACCCAGCCAAGCAGTACCACAAAAGCGGTATAGATCCACCCGAACACCTTCGGCAGGTGCGCAAGAATGCCTCCCAGACAAAGCTTCTCCAGCATCAAAAAAATGCCGAACCACAGTCCCCATAAGAGGAAGTTCCAGCTGGCTCCGTGCCAGATTCCCGTAAGAGTCCAGACAATAAAAATATTGAGTAACTGTCTCGACAAGCCTTTGCGGTTGCCGCCTAAAGGGATGTACACATAGTCCCGGAACCACTGGCCCAGTGTCATATGCCAGCGTCTCCAGAATTCGGTTATAGAGCGGGAAATATAAGGATATCGGAAATTCTCCGGAAACCGGAATCCCATCATGGCGCCAAGACCGATGGCCATGTCGGAGTAACCCGAAAAATCAAAATAAATCTGGAACGCAAAAGCAATGATCCCCAACCAGCTGAACAGTACATTCATCCCATCAGGAGATGTGGCCAACGCTTCCTCCCACAGAAGGCCCAGGTTGTTGGCAAGCAACACCTTCTTGGACAATCCGATGATAAAACGTCTGATGCCGTAACTGATATCCTCTATACTGCCACGATGATCTGCCAGGTCATCCTGAACATCCACGTATCTGACGATGGGACCCGCAATCAGCTGAGGGAACAGTGTCACAAACACTCCGAAATCAAGTATGCTCTTCTGTACCTTTGCCTTGCCGCGATATACATCAATGGTGTAAGACATGGTCTGGAAGGTATAGAAGGAAATGCCGATGGGAAGCGGCAAATTGAGAAGCGGCAGGTTGGCGCCGGTCAGCTGATTGACTGACTGCACAAGAAAATCTGCATATTTGAAAAATCCCAATGCAGCCAGATTGATCAGCACAGAAGTAAACAAAAGCACCTTCGCAATGCCCCTGCCCCTGAATCTGTCTATCAGTCTTCCATGAATATAATCAGACAGCGTGGAGAACAAGAGCAGCAGAACGTATACCGGCTCTCCCCACGCATAAAAAAACAAGCTGCCCAAAAAGAGGATGCAATTGCGCATCCTCCGGGCAGCCGGCCACAAATAAGTTACAAAATATAATAAGAAGAATATCGGTAAAAACCGAAAAAGGAAAATAACACTGCTAAATACCATTATTCACAGCTCCTGAGTGAATGTTTATCAATTAATGCTGATTCAGTATTTGGAAACCCTTCTTCAAAATACCAAGAACACGCTTATTCTCCTTCTCACAATGCTCGATCACTGCATCGTCCCCTTCATCAACCAAATCCATGGTGTCTGCACCCAGCTGAATAAAGCAAACGAAATCACCGACAGTCTCAACCATGGAAGCCTGAATCTTCCCTAAATTCATGGGATACTGCATGGTATCATTTACAAGCACATCTCTGTAAGCGTTCAGCGCGTCTTCCACTTCCTGAACCTTACCTTCCTTTGCCCAGATAACGATCAGTGTATCAACGTTCGTACTGATCATAGGCATTTCAGCCATGTAATCATAATACATGTCCGAAGCCACTCCGTAAATACCTTCCAAAAGATCAGGTGTGATCATCATGCTGGGCCAGTAGTTATCGCCAAGCTCATCCACAACACTCTGCTTCAGCGCCTGCATCGTATCACTCCAGCCATTGGACAGATCAATCATAGAATCCGCATCCTCGGTGGATTCTTCTACTGAACTTTCCTCCTCAACCACACTGCTCTCCACTTCCTGTGTTGTCTCCTGTTCCATCTGACTCTCCTGAGTCTCCTGAGTCTCAACACTTTCCTTCTGATCATCCTTGCCGCAAGCTACCAGAGCCACGGAAAGCATCATCATACCAATAAACATAATTGCCTTTTTCATTATTGTCCTCCTAAAAATTATTGATTGTCATTTTCCCTTTTTGCTTTTGCAAATCTGCTATATGCATACAAAAGCATACCATCCGGGCAAAACAGATATCCGTATTGAGAAACGCTCTCCTTTGCCCCACAGACATCTTAGCACAATTTTCTCAGATTGTCTTCAAAAACCTTTCTAAAAAAATTATTACCGAATCTTAAGAAATTATCACTTTACAACACACTGATTTTCTTAAGTCGTGAAAGGTGAAAGGCTGCTCTGCCATAACGATATATCATTCAATATTTGATACAATCAAATTATAGCCGTATTCCCTGCCCGTGTCAATGTGTCTGAAGTTTTCTTTTGTTTTCCTTAACGGCATATGGAAATGCTTTAAAAAACTGATGCCAAAAAATCAAAAATATGATATGCTACTGGGAGAAGATTGCAAAGGAGTTATGAAAATGAGCATTTTGAACGTAGAACATCTGACCCACGGATTCGGCGACCGCGCTATTTTTAACGATGTGTCCTTCCGTTTATTAAAAGGAGAGCACATCGGACTGATCGGTGCCAACGGTGAAGGAAAATCTACTTTTATGAATATTATCACAGGTAAGCTTATGCCTGATGAAGGCAAGGTGGAATGGGCCAAAAATGTCCGCGTAGGATACCTGGATCAGCACACGGTACTGACTGCGGGACAGACTATCAGGGATATTCTTGCCTCCGCTTTTGATTTTTTGTTTGATATGGAAGCGCAGATGAATGATATCTGCGACAAAATGGGAGATGCTACACCGGAAGAATTGGAACAGTACATGGAAGACCTGGGAACCATACAAGACCTTCTGACGATGCACGATTTTTACATGATCGATTCTAAATTAGAAGAAGTAGGACGGGCTCTCGGTCTTGCAGAGATTGGTTTTGAACGGGATGTCACTGAATTGAGCGGTGGACAGCGCACCAAAGTGCTGTTGGGCAAATTGCTTCTGGAGAAGCCTGACATCCTACTTCTGGACGAGCCCACCAACTATCTGGATGCAGAGCATATTGAATGGCTGAAGCGTTATCTGAATGAGTATGAAAATGCATTTATTCTGATCAGCCACGATATTCCTTTTCTGAACAGCGTCATCAACCTGATCTATCATATGGACAATCAGGAACTGACCCGATATGTGGGAGATTATGACAAATTCCAGGAAGTCTATGCTATGAAGAAATCCCAGTTGGAGGCCGCTTATAACAAGCAGCAAAAGGAAATCGCCGATCTGAAGGATTTTGTAGCACGCAACAAAGCAAGGGTTGCCACACGCAACATGGCTATGTCCCGTCAGAAAAAGCTGGACAAGATGGACGTAATCGAGCTGGCCGCAGAAAGGCCTAAGCCGGAGTTCCACTTCCGTGAAGCCAGGACCCCCGGAAGATATATTTTTCAGACAAAGGATCTGGTCATCGGCTACGATGAGCCCCTCTCTCGCCCCTTAAATCTGGAAATGGAGCGCGGCCAGAAAATCGTGCTCACCGGATCCAACGGTATCGGAAAGACCACCCTCTTAAAGAGTATTCTGGGACTGATTCCGCCCATCAGCGGCAGCGTGGAACAGGGAGATTATCTGGAAATCGGATATTTCGAACAGGAAATGAGTCAGGATGTGACCACTTCCTGCATCGAAGAGATCTGGCAGGAGTTTCCGGGCTTCACCCAGTACGAGGTGCGCTCTGCCCTGGCCAAATGCGGGCTGACCACAAAGCACATTGAAAGCAAGGTAAAGGTATTAAGCGGCGGTGAACAGGCGAAAGTCAGACTTTGTAAGCTGATCAACCGCGATACCAATATCCTGCTTCTGGACGAGCCCACTAACCACCTGGATGTAGATGCCAAAGAAGAACTGAAACGGGCTCTGAAGGCCTATAAAGGCAGCATCCTTATGGTATGCCACGAGCCGGAGTTCTACGAGGGTCTGGCTACCGACGTGTGGGACTGCACCAAATGGACCACCCGGGTCTTTTAGAGTTGGGACGGATAAGTTACAGCCGGAGCTTTTCACTCGGCGAAAAAAAGGGACTCCTGACCATAATTCGCATAGCGGCACGCTCTCGCTCCGTGAAAAATCGCAGCGGCTGCTAAGCGCGAGACAGAACCTTCGGTTCTGCCCCTTGCTAAGCACCGGCGTTTTTCAAGGGCCTTTTATACGAACTATGGTCAGGAGTCCCTTTTTCACCGAGTGAAAATCCCCGGCTGTAATTTATCCTGCCAAAAGCAAAGATAATTCTTACAACCCTAAATCTTCATTTATTAAGATGATCTCGTAATCGGATGCGGGGGGCTTGCTCAGCAGAATGGACAGAGTCCTGCAGATACGGTCCGGGCTGTTGCAATCATAGCATCTGTCCCCCTTTACAGCACATGGCGTCTTTCTATGAAGGCGCTGCGCATTCAGGGGCGCCGCAATATTGCGGGCGCGGTATACGGCATCTTCAAGCGTAGGCGCAATTTTATTGGCCCCTACAAGAAGGTATATCTTCGCAGGCCCGTAGGTGACTGCCGCCACGCGGTTGCCTATATTGTCAATATTCACAATATCCCCGGCTTCTGAGATTCCGTTGACTCCGCTTATGTAAACTTCTGAGCGTGTGGCCGCCATCCGGGTCTCCATGACCGTCATGTCTTCCGGCTTCTCGTCATGCCAATACACCACATTATGCTTTGCCAGCCTTGCAAACAGCTCCATCTGATGAATGGTTACAGAGCCTCCAAGCCCCACTGTCTTACCGTCAATCTGACGGTCCAAATAATCTGCTGCCTCTTCTTTGCTGTCGAATACAGAAACCTGATAGCCTTTGTCTTCCAAGTGCTTCTTTAAGTTCTCAAACATCATGCTCTTTCCCTCCCTGCAATCATTCACTGATAAACAGATCATTCAAACTGCGCCGCATATAGCTTATAGTAGAAGCCTTTTGCTTCCATTAGGCTCTGGTGAGTTCCCTGTTCCACCACATCTCCCTGATTCAGCACCAGAATATTATCCGCATTTTGTATGGTAGAAAGACGGTGGGCGATCACAAAGCAGGTCTTGTCCTTCATAAGATCACGCATAGCCTTCTGGATCTGACGCTCTGTACTGGTATCAACATTTGATGTGGCTTCATCCAGAATCAGCATTCTGGCATTGTACAGCATTGCTCTTGCAATGGTGAGCAGCTGCTTCTGACCCTTGGAAATATTTCCTCCGTCTTCGCTGATGACAGTCTCATAGCCCTGAGGCAGTCTCATAATGAACGGATGGATACGCGCGGCCTTTGCAGCAGCCACCACTTCCTCCATGGTGGCGTCCTCTTTGCCGTAAGCAATGTTTTCAAAGATAGTTCCTTTGAACACCCACGTGTCCTGAAGCACCATGGCGTATGCCTTTCGCAGACTTTCCCGAGTATAGCCTCTGGCTTCTCCGCCGTCCACATAAATGCTTCCCTCATCCACATCGTAGAAGCGCATGAGCAGATTGATGATCGTGGTTTTTCCTGCACCGGTAGGACCTACAATGGCCGTCAGCTTGCCGGCATCTGCCTTCATGTTCAGATTGTGGATGATGGTTTTGTCTTTTGTATAGCCAAACCGGACATTTTCAAATTCCACATTGCCGTTTACGTTCTCCAATACGACCGCATGATCCAGGTCTTTGACCTCTTCCTCCTCATTCAGCAGCCCGAAGACTCTCTCTGCTGCTGCCAGTGCGGAATACAGCTCTGTCACGATATTGGCGATCTCATTGATGGGTCCGGAAAACTTTCTGGAATACAGCACAAAGGAAGAAATATTTCCCAGCGTAATCATCTTTGCCATAAACAGCATGGAACCGAACATGGCGGTAAGACTTAGTCCGATATTGTTGATAAATCCCACACTGGGTCCCATTGTCATGCCGTAATACGCAGCATCGTAAAATGCTTCTGACGCTTCCCTGTTGATCTTGTCAAACTTCTCGCAAACCTTATCCTCATATGCATAGGCCACAATACTCTTCTGACCGGAAAGCATCTCCTCCACGAAACCGTTCATCTGACCGTATTTAGCAGAGCGCTTGGAAAAACGGGGCTGGGTGATCTTTCGCATTTTGGCGGTATAAATAGTTGCTGCCGGAATGGTAACCAGCGAAACCAGCGCCAAAATCGGGGAAATGTACACCATCATACCAAAAGAGCCCACTACCGTAACCACGCTTGTCATAATAGCCACGATATCTGTTGCCAGACAAGTGGATACCACGTCCACATCGTACGACACGCGGCTGATAATATCTCCTGCCTGATGGGTATCAAAGTATCCCACGGGCAGACGCATCAGCTTGTCAAAAATATCCTTGCGCATCTTCTTTGCCACGAAGCGGCTGATATACATCATCACTACACTGATCATAATGCTCAGCAAAGACGATACCAGATAAAAGATCAGCATTTTTATGGCATAATAAGTCACCTTGTCAAAATTGACCTTCCCTTTGCCGGCGGCAGCCTCATTGATGGCCTCTCCCGCAAGGCTCGGTCCCAAAAGTGCCAGAACATTACTGATAAAGCTCAATACCAGCGCCAAAAACAGCAGCCACTTGAAACCGGCCATATAGGAAAACAGCCTTTTCAGTGTCCCCTTGGTGTCTTTTGGTTTTTTCATCACTCCGTCTCTACCTGCCATGGACATATTCTCCCATCTGTGTCTGATAGATTTCCTGATACATCGCACAGCTCTGCATCAATTCTTCATGGGTACCGTATCCGATGCACCTTCCCTCATCCAGAATCAGAATCTTGTCCAGGTTCATGATGGAACTGATCCTCTGGGCAACAATGATCGTCGTGGTATCATCGTAGTTTTCACGAATGGCCTTCCTCAGTGCCGCATCCGTCTTATAATCAAGCGCGCTGGAAGAGTCGTCCAGTACCAGGATGTCCGGTTTGGCCGCCAGCGCTCTCGCAATCAGAGTCCTCTGTCTCTGACCACCGCTTAAGTTAGCGCCGTGGATCACGGCACGGTGCTGATATCCGTCCTCGTAAGCCTCCATAAATTCACTTGCCATGGCATCCTTTGCAGCGCGGCGGATATCATCCATGGTGACCTCCCGGCCAAAATCAATATTCTCCTGTAACGTATCCGCAAAGATCACGTCATTTTGGAAAACCACACCGAACATCCGGTGCAGTGTATCTTTATCATAGGTACGCACATCTTTTCCGTCCACAAAGACATGTCCCTTGTGGGGATCGTAAAAGCGCATCAGCAAATTGATGATGGTGGTCTTGCCGGAACCGGTAGCACCGATAATCCCCAGGCTACCACCCTTTTTCATGGTGAAATCAATATCGTACAGACACTTCTCCCGTGTCTGGCCTGCAAATTTCTCCGATGCTTCCTCCGTCTCGTATTGATCATAAGTAAAGTCCACGTGATCAAAAATGATGTAATCATCACTTGGAGGAATTGCCGCCTCGCTCTCCGGTATGGGAGTCATTTCATCTTCGGCCTTTACCACGGCCTCAATCCTCTTTGCCGAAGCGTTTGCCTTGGACATCAGCATAAAGATACGGTTCAGGCCCATGACACCCATCAGGATCATGTTAAAGTAGGTAAGGAATGCCAGAATCACACCGGGCTCGATGGCACCGGAGTTTACCCTTCCCGCTCCTATCATCACCACTATGGTCAATCCACAGTTTAAGAACAGCATCATGATGGGACCGGGCATGGCCATCACTGTACCTGCGCGCATGTCGTTCATGGCCATATCCGTATTGGACTCTTCAAACCGGCGCATTTCGTAATTTTCCTTGGAAAGCGATTTCACCACACGGATACCGGTGATATTTTCCCGCATGATCCTCACAATGTCGTCCACGCTCCTCTGTACTTTCTCATAAAGAGGAATCCCTTTAAAGGATACAAAGACCACAATCACAATCAGGATAGGGGCCATGATACACAAAATCGATGCCAGACCCGGATCCATCGTCAGAGTAATGATAATACCACCAAACAGCATAATGGGTGCACGAATCCCCATTGCCTGTATGCTTTGGACAAAGTTCTGAATGTTATAGGAGTCTGAAGTCATGCGGGACGTAAGGGATGGCAGACCAAATTCATCAAACTGCCTGCCCGACAAATGAACAGACTTCCGGAACAGATCCCTGCGGATCTCATAAATACAATCCTTAGCCACCCTCACTGCAAGCCGGTTGGCCTTTACATTGAACTGGCGCACAAATACAGCCAGGACGATCATACCGATTCCCCACAGGATAACCGGTTTCATCTGCCTGTTTGGAACCACCTTATCGATCAGGTGCTCCAGTATGTAAGGAAGCATCAATTCCCCGAAAGTTCCTAAAAATTTCACCACTGTAACCAGGGCAACCGTCCATGAATACTTTTTCAAATAAGAAAATATAAATCGCATAATGTTCTCTCTTTATGATTAGTAGATATCTTTATTGTAACTCTTCCGACATTTTTTTCCAATCAATAATTTACAATAATTCAAATCTATTTTTATCAAACACCAAAAGGCCGTCGTCCCGCATCTTACAAAGTTCATTGGACATGGCACTGCGGTCAACAGCCAGATAATCGGCCAGCTGCTGTCGATTAAAGGGGATCGTAAAGGCAGGACTGTTCTGACGCTCTGCTTCCTCAGAAAGATAGGAAACCAGCTTTTCTCTGGTGGTGCGCTTTTCCATATGCCCCAGCTTTTGCACCAGTTTCCTATTCTTTTCCGAAATGGCAAAAAAAAGATTCTGCAACACTGTAGTGTGAAATTTGCAAGGATTCGCACATACCGTCAGCATTTTCCGCATATCAAAAAAGGCCACAGCACTTTCCTCGGCGGCCACAACGTCGTGTGACAGTGCACCGCTGTCGGGTGCAACATATTCTTCACCCAATACCTCACCTACTTCTGCCACATGTACAATACTGCGGTTTCCCCAGTAATCTTCCCTTTGGATGTGAAGGCTTCCCTTGACCACGATCATAATGCGGTTCAAATACTCTCCCTGTCTGAATACGAATTCTCCTTTTTTGTAATCACACACCTTTGCCTTCAGGCATTCACACTTTTCCAAAAGCTCCTTTTCTTCAATTCCTGCGAAAAGTCTTGTACGCCTTAATATTGATGTATACTTTTCCATAAAACGCCACTTTCTGTTGTAAAAACAACCGACTTGTCATTATTATCGTAATATAATTACTTCAAGAAGTCAATAATAAACCATATCAGAAGAAAGGAGTTGAAATCCATGAAAAAGAAATCATTATTGGGAGTAATCATAATCGCAGCACTCCTCACAGGGTGCACGTCACAAATAAAGGACGCCTCCCCGAATCCTCCTGTTTCCCATTCCGGGACAGTTGCCGCGGAACCGTTACACTCACGCACGGTACCTGAAACCCACACCATGCCGGAAAGCAATCAGATTTCCTCCGTGATCACAGAGGAGGAAGCCAGACAGATTGCACTGGACAAGGTACCCGGTGCAGTGGCCAATGATGTCGTAAAATTTGAGACAGACTATGACGACGGCAGATTGGTCTATGAAGGTAAGATTCATTACGGCAACAAAGAATATGAATTCGAGATAGACGGCGCTACCGGCAAAACACTTGAGTGGGACGCAGAACCGCTCCACGACAGATAACAAAAAATCAGACCGTACCGATGTTTTGGTTACGGTCTGACTTTTTACAATCTATTTTGCAGCGACCTTGAGGGCAGCCTTTGGTATCGTTATCTCTTCCGCCTCGTTGATCTCGCTACAGTTGAGCACAAGCTCTGTTTTGGTAACTTCTATCCCGGACCAAATGCTGTTGCCTGTCTTGGAGCCGTCGCCAAACAACATGTCATAGGCATCTCTCAGCATATCCGTGATATCCATGGAACATCTCACGGCATCGCCGGTCTGGATATCGATCCACAGGTCTACCTTAATATCTTTCACTCTGTCCAAAAGGATACTCACTTCATCTTCCTGGGCGAGAAGTTTTCCCAGAGAGCTTAACATCGTGTCTCCGAACAGTGCCGCAAGAAGTCTGAGACTTCCTGTATCTACAAGCATTTCTTTAAACCCGTCATTCCGGACCACACCGGTAAAATGACATACCTTTTTACCGCCCAGCGTGCCGGCATCTGCTATTTTCAAATTTTCTATCTGTTTCAGGTAAACCTGCATCAGCTGCCGTCCGTCAAATCTGCAAAGCTGTGAGGCTTCCACCGTACCGGAGCGCCACCCTTTACCGTCTTTCAGGAAAAGCTGATAGTTCTCCCCCTGCTCTCTTGCATAAACCTCAAGCTCCGTACTTCCCAGGATCCCCAGATCCAGGCCGATATCAGCCTTCACCCTCACAGGGGACCGAAAAGAGGTCATATCCATGTTGGCCGCCATGCCGGTTTTCAGCCCCAAGACCTTAACTTCCATATCCATAGTCAGGTCAGAATGCATACTTTCTATGGTCGCCAGCCTTTCTAAGGCGATCTGAAGCATTTTCTCTTCTGTTGTGCGCACCGTAGCCTGCGCCTGAACACTCCGGTTTCCCTCTGCCAGACATACCAGCAGGATCGGCGCCAAAATGATTGCAAATCTTTTTTTCCAATTCATCTGCTGTCTCCTTATTACTGTATCTGTTTTGTGCTTCAGTTACAGTATTTCCCGAAACAGCATTTTTCATCAAAAATTATTTTTTCATACGGTACAGATTGCAGGCATTTTCCCAGGTGATGCGCTCGATTTCCTGCACATCCAGTCCTTTTATCTGTGAAAGAGCCTGCACGACATAAGGAAGATTCAAAGAACTGTTGCGTTTCCCACGATTGGGTTCCGGAGAAAGATACGGGCTGTCCGTCTCCAGAACAATCCTGTCCATAGGAATATATTCCACCGCTTCCTTTAATTTTCTACCGTTTTTAAAGGTAAGCACCCCTCCTATGCCAAAGTAAAAGCCCATATCCAGAAATTCACGGGCGGTTTCTTTGGTATAAGCGTAACAGTGTATCACACCGCCGATTTCCTCAGCCTTTTCTTCTTTCATAATGTCAATGGTATCCCGGGCCGCATCTCTGGAGTGAATCACAACCGGCAATGACAGTTCCCGGGCAATCCCCAGCTGTCTGCGGAACCATTTCTGCTGAATAACGGGATCGGTGTCCTTCCAATAATAATCAAGACCGATCTCACCGACCGCCACGCACTTTCCCTTAAGGCGCTGCACAATACATTGCATCTTCAGCCACTGCATATCTTCCTCAGTCAGTTCCCCCGAGTCGCTGGGATGAATTCCCAGCGCGCCATACAGAAAGGGATACCTGTCCATAAGTTCAATGGTCCGTTCACAGGAATGCAGACTGGCACCGATATTTACTACGCAACCAATGCCCAATCCAGGCATACTTTGCAATAATTCTTCCCGATCTGCATCAAAAGCTTCATCATCATAATGCGCATGTGTATCAAAAATCATTTTCTACCTCCGATACAAAAAAAAGCCCCAAACCCGCATATTTGCTGAGTTCAAGACTTCCAATGGACCGCCAGGGGCTCGAACCCTGGACACCCTGATTAAGAGTCGTTAGCTTATAAACGGGATTTGGTAATATTATTTATCTTTATTGTATTCAGGATATGCTTTATTGAATCCAAGCTTGAACGCATCTTTTGCCTTATCAGGAAAAGGCTTGTTTTCTGTGGTAATTGTTACCATTGTTTTAATTTCGCCATTTTCTTTTTCATATTCTGCAATATGTTTTTCGATAAGCCATTCCAGTTCTTTTGAAACGCTCCTTTTGTTCGCTTTCGCAATAAATGCCATTTTGGAAACATTCTCGTAAGACGTGTTAGCCTTAATTATTGGTAATTTAGACGGCATATTTATATTCCTTTCTTAAAATCGCAAAAGTAGGTTGACAGTAGTACTACTTTTGTGCTACTTTATAGGTGGTACTACTTTTGCACTCCCTTGTTTCTTCTTTCGGTTTACTAAGATGCCACTTTGGGGTGTTTTTGGTTCTACATATAGAATATCAGTAATCTATTTAAAAATCAAGAAGAATTAGTTATGGATAGGTAATTCAAAGTATATAGGAGTTATAGTATATGAAAACAATAATCATTGAATTGTCTTACGAAGAATACGACACGATTCTAAAAGTGGTAGGAAAGCTAAAAAAAGCGTGGCAACCGAAACAACGAAAACCTACAAAATGGATAAAAGAAAATGGGTATTTGATTAATACAAAGACTGGTCGAAAACTTGATATAGCCACCAAAAAATTTGTAAATTGATTCTGTGGAAACTTATCACCGGGCGCCCTATGGGCGGTGATGGAGCATAGCGTTACGCCCTTGACCTTTATACATAGATTTGACTTTCCAAGAAATGAACAAACGCGGTGAAATATTGTAGCTGCAGAAAATGGTATCGTGGTTAGGAGATATAAAATGTAACGCTTGATTAAGAGTAGGTTGTGGCATGACGGGCTTACCTTCAGGTAAGCCCCAGCTTTTATCGTTTATCACTCTTTGGTTGTGGAAATGGTTTTACACAATTTGCCACTACGACTAAGCAAATTGTGTGTCATGTGTCAAATCACTTATAAACCCTTATTTTATGGGCTTTTCACTTGACACAGTCTTTTTAAATTTCTGTGTCAAAATGTGTCAAAATGTGTCATCTTTTGTAGATTTCTGTTTAAGGAGAGCGATTATGTCAGATAAGAAATTTGATAATTATAGGGATAGAAGTCATTTGGTTTTACTTTATCCTGATTGTCCTGATCATGTCAAAGCTTTGCAATTAATTGAGCGTTCTTATGACTATGCTTATGTTCTTCATGACAGAGATAAGTTGGATAATGGAGATGCTAAAAAGCCTCATTGGCATATTATATTGCGTTTTTCAAATGCTGTGTGGGCATCTAAGGTATCTAAAGATTTGGGTATACAGGAAAATTATATTGAAAAACCAAGGAGTTTTACCAATGCCTTGATGTATTTAATACACTATAATGATGCTGACAAAGCGCAGTATAATACTGATGAGGTTAAAGGGCCTCTTAAGAAACGGCTTATCCAAGAGATTGCCAAGGTTGATAAAACGGAGAGCGAAAAAATTCAAGAACTTTTTGACTATATTATGTGTGCTGATGATACTATTTCTATGACCGAACTTAATCATTATGCGCTATCTAATGGCTATTGGTCAGAATACAGACGCTCTTATTCTCTTTTCAAAGATATGGTATATGAACATAACATGAGGTTTAGAAAAAATGATGATGATTCATGTGGCATTTGATAACTTCATATTGTCCCGTAGGCTCGCGGATTTGAGTGACAAGACCATTTCAGCGTATAGGCAGTTTGTTACTCCCTTTATCTCCTATTTAGGCTTAGAAAGGCCTTTAGAAGAGGTTATGCAGTCAGATATAACAAGTTATATTGCAGAGCTCCTAAATAAGCCGATTAGCAAGGCTACAAGGGCAACATACATACGGCACGTCAAGATATTCTTGCGTTGGTGTCAGAGTGAATATGAGGTATCATACAATGCCAAAGCAATCAAAGTGCCAAAAAGTCCAAAGCGGTCTGTGCGTATATATTCTGATTCTGAGATAGCGCAGATTTTTCAGAGCGTTGAAACGGATACAGAATGGCTTACTCTCCGCAATCAGTGTATTATCGCTCTGATGTATGATTCAGGGCTTCGCCAATCTGAGGTTTGCGGACTGAAGCGCAGCAGAGTATCCTTTTCGGATAACAGAATGGTTGTGCATGGTAAAGGCGATAAAGAGCGGATTGTTCCCCTTGGAAAGCTTACCCAGAAGCTCATGCGCGCATATTTGTCGCAGTGCCCGTATAAGTCAGAAAACGTATTTGTGAATCGCAGAGGTGAACCGCTGACGTGTAATGCGGTAAAGCTATTTATATCTAAGCTTTCCGATAAACTGGACTTTGAATTTTCATCTCATAAGCTTCGGCATAACTTTGCAACTAACTACTGCATTGACCAATATACATATAATGGTCAGGTTGATATATACCGCCTGATGTATCTAATGGGTCATGAAGAAATAGAAACTACACGGCGGTATCTGCACTTTGCCAACGAAGTCATGGCAAGCAGAGGTTGTATTTCTCACCTTGATATGGTGCTATTGGGGAAAAACTGATTTTTTCAGCGCATCCCCTTTTTTATGCACAAAAAAAAGCCCCAAACCCGCATATTTGCTGAGTTCAAGACTTCCAATGGACCGCCAGGGGCTCGAACCCTGGACACCCTGATTAAGAGTCAGGTGCTCTACCAACTGAGCTAGCGGTCCATATGAGCTGCGTCATTCACAACGCAAGACTAATACTAACACAG
>JAZNMF010000071.1:0-27152 GCA_045579545.1 Acetatifactor sp.
AATAGATCATAACCTTCAGCATCATCCTTGGGTGATACGCAGGACAACCGCCTTCTTTGTATCTGTCGTAGAGTGGTTTTAACTCTAGGGAATCCACAACTGTATTTACGACCCGCACCTGATGATTTTCAGGAATGAAATCTTCAAAAGATAGTGGTAATTGAAACTGATTCATGGTATAATCTTTAAATGTTGGCATACCTTATTATATCACATAATGAGGTAGAAATCCAGCACGGCGTGGTAACCGTTCTCGGTTTTTTGCAAAAAGAACGAGGGATGCCCCTCAAGTCATTTCATGACTTTTGGGACACCCTCTTTCCTGTTCTTTATGATTACAGCAATCCGTCAAATAATTTGATATTGTCGGGTTGTGGCTTCAACGCGCCATTTTCACACTTTTTGATGATTTCCACGATCTTGTCATTAATGGGAGTCGCAACACCCAACCGTTTTCCGTAATCGCAGACCACTCCGTTTATGGCATCTATCTCACAGGGCTTGTTTTTCTTCAGATCCTGCAGCATAGAAGGCTCAATATTGCGATGCTTTTTCATTGCGATGGGAATCAGCATCGTAGCAATTGCACGCTTCACGGCACCTTTATAATAAAACAGCGCCGTTATGTTCTTACCTTGGACCGGAGCAAATTCCACACCTGCCGCATGCCCCACGTCAATACATTCCTTCATACAACGGATTGCCACCTTCTGCGCCCCTTTGTTTTCGGAGACATCGCCGAAGACACCGCCGACCACTGTGCCAAGTCCGGAAAAGGTGGCATTGATCAGCAGCTTGGACCAGCGCGCGCCTAAAAGATTAGGCTCTTCGTGAACAGGGCACATCAGTTCCAGCAATGCTTTCACTTCACTGAACTTTTCATCGGTAATCCCTTCCATCTTACCCATATGGAAGGAAAGGCTGTCTACTTCGCTTGTAAGAATACACGTGCCCGGAGCCACCAGCGCTGCTCCCCACTCCACAACACAGCCCATCGTGCGGTCTGAGCCGACAATTTCTGCAATTTCAGGCTCCGGCAGACCATTCTGCAGTGTCACGATAACACCGTCCTCCGCAAGATGATCCTTCAAAAGTGTAACCACCTCTTTGTTGAACAGTTGCTTTGTAAGCAGAAGAATGATATCATACCTGCCTTCCATTTCGTCCGGTGTGAGTGCTGTTACAGGAACTGTCATCTCCACGGTTCCGGTAATTCTTGCTCCATTGGCCTTAAGAGCCTCCGTGTGTGCCTTGTTACGGTTGATAAGGTCAATCCGGCCACCGTTTTTTGTGATATAGGCACCCAGTACCGTACCGAGCGATCCCGCACCGTAAATAGCATATCTTTTTATACGAACATCTCCTTTTTATCATTATCACATCATAACATTCTGTTTGAATTTTCCGGGCACAGAATATGATTTATTCCGGGTAGACTGACATGATCAGAATCTCCACACTCATCACATCATTCAATTGTCCTGTTTTCACCGCTTCCTCCGCCTCCACACACTTTTCCACAGCTCTCTTCAGATCTGCAGTGCGGAATCCGGAAGCCTGGGAAAAATACTTTCCCACCACAAACGGCGGTACGCCCACTTTGCTTCCAATGGTCTTATTGTCAAAGCCTTTTGCTTTCATCTGTTTCACCTGAAGCAGAATATTACACTGTCTGGCGATCAGGAAAAGGATACGCATGGGTGGCACCTTCAACGCCAGCAAGTCATAATAGAGCTTCAGCGCTCTTTGAAGCTGCCTGTTCGCAATGGCTTCGACCATGTCAAAGACATGATCGCTGATCCTGTTGGTGCAGACTGCTTCCACGTCTGCCGCTTCCACAATATCTCTGCCCATGCAGTAACAGATGAGTTTCTCAAGCTCCATATAGATATTGTCCATGTCGGTACCTGTCTTCTGTAAAAACAGGTTCACCGTATTCTCCGTAACGCGAAGTCCCTCTTTTTTCAAAACTCCGCCGATCCATCTCTTCAGTGTACTCTCATCCTGCGCCGTAAATTCCACCGCGCAGCCGCCGGCTTGAACTGTTTTAAAGAGCTTGCTGCGCTTGTCCACCTCACTCTCTGCAAACACAAAAAAGGTGGTGTCATTGGGCTCAGCCAGATACTCTGCCAGCTTTTCACCTCCGGATTTAAAGAGGCCGCTGTTTTCCACGAAGATCACTCTACGCTCAGCAAAAAAAGGCAATGTCTCGGCAAGATCGATCACTTCTCCCACATTCACGTCCTTTCCCTCATAAAAATGGACATTCATGGTATCGTCTTCCCGGCACAGCGCGCTCTTCAGCCTGTCACGATACTGTCTCCGAAGATACCGCTCTTCCCCATATAAAAGGTATATCTGTTTTAAACTACCGCTTTTAATATCCTCATTAATCCGCTGCATTGTCTCTTTCCTATCGGCCTGCACTTTCACGACTATGCTAATATTATAGAATTATGCGGACTTCTTGTCAATTCATCACACCTCAATATTCTGCACTCACGGCAAAAAGCACTGCACCTTCAGTCTCTTCCCGTTCACTCGCACGGTGACGGCACCCGTCTTGGGCGTGGCATAAATTTTGCTTCCCGCACCCTCAAGTCTGTCTACCAGTTCCTCATGCGGATGGCCGTACGGATTGTTCTCGCCGCAGGAGATCACTGCAATCTGTGGCTTAATAAGATCAAGCAATTCTTTTTTTGTGGAATTGTCTGACCCATGGTGGGCCACCTTCAACAGGTCTACCCTTTCCACCCCTCTTCTTTCCAGCTGCTGCAGCAAAAGCCGCTCCCCTTCTCCCTCCACATCTCCTGTCAGAAGCATGGAAAAACTTCCGTACTCCACCAAAAAACACTGCGAATATGCATTTGACTCAAAAAGGTCGCTACCGGAAGGAGGATGCAGGCAAGAAAAACTCACCCCGCCGTTTTCCCATCTTGTTCCCCGGCCCATATAAAGCAGAGAGGGCTTTTTTCCTTCCATAGCATCGATCGCCTGAAAGATCTGCGCAAACTCCGCTTTTCTTCTGTCTATTTCAATATCGGGAAGTACAAGATGATCTATGCAGATCCCCTCCTCTTTACTGAGGGACAATAACTCCAGAATCCCACTGATATGGTCATTGTCAGGATGGGACAGAAATACACCGCTTATGCGGCGGATCCCCTGCTGTTTCAGATAAGGCAGCAATATGTACTTTCCTATCTGCTTTTCACTGCTGCTGCCACAATCAAACAGATAAACCTGATCTTTCACCCGTACACAGATTCCGTCACCCTGCCCCACGTCCAGAAATGTCACTGTCAGTTTAGGCCGCAGAGAAATGCCCAGAAGCAGCACCGCACCCATAACCGTTATTGTACGCAAGCTGTTTTGCACAAAACTCTTCTTTTTTCCGGCACGCCAATATACTGCTGCGATCAGCAAAATATAATAGACGATTACCTGACGGATCTGGGGCGCTCCGGGATTCCAGGTGTGAAACGGCAGCTCCTGAAACAATTTACACAGCCATTCATAACCGCTTAAAATCAGCACATCTACCCGGCCGATCAGCGAAACCCCCGGTATCATCATTACAATCATTCCCGTCACCATAAGTGCGTTCACAAATGGGAGCACCAAAAGGTTGATCACCAAAGAATAAACCGGCACCTCGTAATAAAAAAACAGCTGAACAGGCAAAGTCATCAGTGTCACAGCCAGTCCCGGGGCCATGGCATTTCTGATGTATTTTACAATAACTCCGGGACTTATTTTGATTCTATCTCCGTACACCATCTCCTTCCGCTCATCTTCTTCGGCAGAAAGGACAGGAAGCAGGATCCCGATTCCAACCAGCGAACAAAAGGAAAGCAAGAATCCCGCATTGCCCAAGTATGCAGACTTGCCGGTCAACATCAGAATTCCCGCAAAGCCCAAGGCCGTAAGCATATCATAAGAACGCCCCAGAATAAGCCCCAGCATCCGTACCAGATACATGGAGATCGCTCTGACAGCAGACACGCCCATCCCTGTCAGAATACCGTACAGAATCAGCAGGACGCCGCCGCATATGGCAGAAATCCTGACCGGACAGCCGAGACGGCGAAGTAGCCTGTACAGGCTCATTCCAATCATCGTGATGTGCAAGCCGGATATACTCAGGATATGGATAATGCCATTGTCCATATATAGTTGCTTTGTGGTTTTATCAAGCTGTGTTCTGTCCCCCAAAAGCATTGCGCTGAGTATGGATGCTTCTTTTTCGGGAAAACATTGATACAGCCGTTCCTTCCAATGTTTTTTCAGGGTATACAGGCTTTGCTTTACAAGGGAATAACTGCTTCCTGCGGCAGTGATCTTTGCCTGTTTCAATATCCCGCCAATATTTAATGTATTGTAGTAGCCCCGTTCATCAAATTGTCCGGGATTTGTCGCATGGGAAAAAGGTTCGAACTGACCTGTCACCTGAATCAGACTGCCCATCCGCGGGCGAAAAGAATCGTCTGTCTGACAGATCAAATGATAAGAAAGGTCCGCTTCCATCCGGGAAGAGCCTTGTTGTTGAATCGTAACAGAATTCACATAAATCCAGAGCTGACCGGCATCGTAACCGTCGCGCTCCTGCACATCGTACACGCGCCCTGTCAGCGTCAGGGCTTCCCCCGCCGGAAAATCTTTCTTCGGCGGAGAATCGCCCCATAACAGCCGGCCCATCATGACAATGGCAGTCACTAATGCGGCCAGCGCCAAAGGCCTTTTCATTTATTTCCCCCTATTCTTTTAAATTTGTTACCAGGTCAAGATTCCTGTCGAATACTGTACTGAAATTGTACTTTTCGCGGTATATCACGGAAGTTTCACCGTTTATGGATATTTGCACCTTATTTACATTGCTCAGCTCCACCAGCGAATTTACGATGGAATAGATGGTCACATCAGCTGACACGTTATAGATCTGTGTCAGAAAGGTCTGGTCCAGATTCACATAGCAGATACCATCCTTTGTCACAACCGAAACAGCACGGGTATCCGGATTTATGGTGGGGTACACCCCTTCGGGAGTAGCAGAAGGTCCTGCAATCAGCTCTTCCACCACAAGTCTGTCCAGGGATATATTGGTATTGTAGGCTTTATTACGGTTGACTGCTATCAGTCCGTCTCCGGCTTCGTTTGTAAAATATAGCACCAGATTAGCGGTTTCATAGTTTCCAATCTCACTGCCGGCATTGTTGATAAACTGCTCGGCACTCATTGCGCCCACAAGATTATTCAGGTTGTCATGTAGCTGATACCCCTCCACCAGAATATTGACGTAATCCACATTTTCAATCTGGGTCAGAGAGTAGACAAGTGCCGCTCTCACAAGAATCTCTGCAGAAGGCTCCAGCTCATAATAGTGGGTATCCATATTCAACACAAGAACGCCGTTCTCCAGCTGATAATCCTTGACAGAAAAACCCATGGCCAAGGGTGCCTTATATTCCAGTTTGGCAGGAATTGTGGCAAGGGCATCCAGGACCTCATCAATCTGCTCCAAGCACGTGTCCGATTTCAGATGAAGAGGCCTCTCTTCCACACTGTTTACATTGTTGCTGATATAATAGACCTGCATCAAACGGCCGGTCTCTTCCTCTTTGTTGCCGCATGCCGTCAGACCAGCCAGGCAACAGAGAATCAAAAATAAACTAATCAATCTTTTCACCGATTTATTTCCTCCCGGTAAAAGTAACTATAGGTTGTCTTTCTGCCGAATGATCTTCAGCGGGATCTTCACCAGGAAAGTGGTTCCTTCTCCCTCTGTACTGGTTACAGTAATCGATCCTCTGTGCATCAGAACCGCGTTCTTTGTAATGGCCAGTCCAAGACCGGTGCCTCCGATCTCTCTGGAATGGGACTTATCCACACGGTAAAATCTCTCATAGATCTGCGCCAAAGAATCCTCCGGTATACCGATTCCGGAATCACTGACTTCAAAGGTAAAGAACTGATGGTCAGCATCCAGCGTCACTTTAACCCAACCATGCTCTTTGTTGTACTTTATGGCATTGTCCACCAAATTAGACATGACCAGAGTCATCTTCACTTCATCCACCTGGGCAATAACCGTCCTGTTACTCTCAAAGACTACCTCCACATCCTTTTTGCGCGCAATGGGGCGCAGACGCTTCAGAATCAGCTCAGTGAGATCATTGATGTTGACAGTGGAAACATTCAGATCCTGTACCTTCTTATCCATTTTTACCAGTGCCAGAAGATCTGTAATAATTTGGTTTTCCCTGTCAATCTCGGAAACGATATCCTCCATAAACTCACGGTACAGTTCGGCAGGCACGTCATTCTGGGTAACAAGGGAATCCGCCAGAACCTTCATGGAGGTAAGAGGAGTCTTTAACTCATGGGACACATTGGCCACAAACTCCTGTCTGGATTCGTCAAGGACCTTCATTCTTTGCAGCAACTGGTTGAACGCATCTACGATATGGATCGTCTCCAGATAATCCGGTACCGAGATTGCTTCATCGCTGTAACCCTCTTTTACTTCTTTGATCGCTTCCGTAACCTTGTTGAAAGGTCGGGTCAGAGCCACGGACAGTACGATTGCCAGTACCAGAATTACAATGATCATCAGCGTTTCCAGAACAATCGCCTTGTGATTGATGATCTCCATGGTATCCACGATATTGGCGTTGGATATGGCGGTAAGCATCACTCCCCGAACCTCAGGCTTACTTGTCTGAACCCCACTGCCGTCAGCAGCCGGTGCCGAGGCACTGCTTACTATAATGGGAGTGGTCATCTCAATGTATCCGTTCTCCTTGTCATAATTGGAGATACTCTCTCCTTTAAAGCACATGATCACCTCTTTCGAGATGATGTGCTTGCCCTCACTGATACCATGGGTATCTTTGATCACCTTAAAACTGCTGTCAATGATCAGAACTCTTCCGTCATAGAGATTGGACAGCATTTCCAGTTCCGCATTGATCACACTTTTCCTGGCTACTGTCTGGGCATCCGTCAGTTTATAGTTCTCAAGATAATTATTGCTGACTAAGTGATCAGCCAGAATACGCAACTGATTCTGTACCGTATTGGTTCTCAGCTTTACGGCATGTTCTTCATAATTGTCCAGAATACCGTACCGAAGAAACATACTGGGAATCATTCCCACCACCAATATGAGCAAAAAGATGCGCGCCCGAAGACTGCGCATCAATAGCATAATTTGCCGAAAGTATTTTTTAATTGTAACAAGCATCCGTCCGCTCCGTTATCTGTCAGGCATTAAAAAAGTAGTATCCCACACCCCACTTGGTATGCACATATTTCGGCTCACTGGGGCTTACCTCAATCTTCTCACGCAGTCGTCTGATATGAACATCCACCGTCCGCACATCACCGGGATAATCAGCCCCCCACACAAGCTTCAGCAGGCTCTCTCTGCCATAGACCTTGTTGGGATTTCTCATCAGAAGCTCTAACACTTCAAACTCTTTGGCAGTCAGCCCGATCTCCTTGCCGCCGATATATGCTCTTCTGCCCTCGCAGTCCAGATGCAGTTCGCCGCTTTCCAGCATAGCAGGTGCTTCCTCCGGTTCCTTCCGGGGATCCACGCGCCTTAATATGGCTTTGATACGGGCCTTGACCTCCAAAATATTGAAGGGCTTGGTGATATAGTCATCTGCGCCGTATTCCAGGCCCAGGATTTTATCCATGTCGTCCCCTTTGGCAGTGAGCATAATGACAGGTACACGCGAGAAATCCCTGATCTGCTGGCACACTTCGAATCCCGTAAGTTTGGGAAGCATCACATCCAGAAGGATAATGTCATATTGGTTGTTTCGCGCTTTCTCCACTGCCTCTTCCCCATCGTAGGCGCAATCCACCATCATTCCATCCTGCTCCAGACTGAATCGGATCCCCTTAACAATCAGTTTCTCATCATCCACTACCAAAACTCTCTTCCCTGTCATTTTATAATCCTCCCTTAACGCACGGTTATCATGTCTTTTATCTTCTCGTAAGTACTCGTCTTAATGCCCGGCACCTTCATGATGTCTTCAATCCCTGAAAATCCTCCGCTCTGCTGCCGGTAATCAATAATATCCTTCGCACGGCTCTCTCCAATCCCCGGCAAAGTACATAATGCTTCTGCATCTGCCGTATTCAGGTCAATCATACCTTGTTCCGCATCTGCCACAGCCTGTCTCAAATCCCGGGCTTCCTCTTTCGTGGGAACATACAACTGTTCTCCGTCAGAAAGAACCGCTGCCAGATTCAAATAAGCAGTGTCCGCCTCCTCAACGAAACCGCCTGCAGCTTCTACCGCGCACTGTGCCCTGCTTCCTGCCGGCACCTCTACAACACCCGGTCTCATCACCGCTCCGCACACGTGCACATAAATCACAGCCGCCCCGTCTTCCGACCCGGCCGTGTCCTCTTCCGCCATCCGGAAGTCTTCCGTTTCTGTCTCTTCTGCCGCTTCGGTATCCTCTAACAAAAATAACTCTTCCCTGTCACTGCAGCCACATAAAAACAATGCAGTCAGGACACACCCAAGCATTAATCCGATCTTTATTAATTTTTTCCACATAGTCCCTCTCTTTCCGGATAATGGCCTCTTTCGCACGCCGAAAAAACAGGGATGCCTCTCTATGAAGATACTCTTTTATTGTAATGGAATCCATAGGAATTTACAAGGGGGCAAGTGAGCAGACTTTTGTCATTTTTTCTTTTCCATCCGCACCGAGGATACCACCGCATAAATCAAGGTGATGATAACAATCGCTGCGATCAGATAAAACAACCAGTCCCACCCGGTTACAGACTGTATACCGTTTAAAACAAAAATGGTGCCAAGCAAGCTAAACACAATACCCGACTGGCGATAATAAGGCTTCTTGTCCATCTTCTCACGCTCTTCCTCCGTGGCATACAAATGGGCGTTGTTGAACAATATCCCTTTTTCCCGGAACTGAAAATAACTGATAATATAAGCTGCTGCCGCAAAAAGCAGGCAAATAATTGTTCCTACCATCTTCATGCTCACCTCCGCGCGAAAAACATCTTTCATAATAACATTTTACCACACTAAAGTACCCGTGGAAATATCAAATTATTAAAAATACGATAAGCACCGCATTCCTGCCATGCTTATCGCATTCTTCCGTAACTTATGGTTTTGTCGCCCTTTGACAACCTATTTCAGATAAATAACACCGGCTTCCGTACGCTCGATCTTATAGGTTTTAAACTCATTGCGGCTTTCATACTCTGTGAGAATTCCGCCCTCACAGGAAACGGGTTCCGAACCGTTTTTCACACTGATATAAAGGGGCTCTCTCGGTGCCCAGGGTGCCATCCCGTCTACCTTAGTCAGATCGATCTTTATGCATCCGTCGCACTCTTCCACCGTGCCGAAATTCCGGTACAGCAGCTGATGGTGTGCCATGACAATATCTCTCGATATCATGATGCCGAACACTTCCGCCTGACGGGCAAAGAATGCCTTCCAGGCATCCAGACGCTCCAGATTCTCGTCGGGATCATATCTTAAGAAATTAGGCCAGTGAGCACCCAGCATACCTGCTTCGTCTGCACTGTAGGTCGGAAGCTTGTCAGGATTGATATCATACGCCTCCCAGGGTGCCAGATGAACCGATCTTGTGTTGGAAATAACGCCATCCTTGGCAAAACATGTCGGCTGCGCATCGCCCTCATGACTGTACTTGATGCCGTACTCGCTTAAGGTTTTGGCAAAATAATCCGTATCATAAGCACCACAGCACTCACCGGGACAGGTAAAAGTGCGAAGCTCCTGAGTAAAGCCCCAATCCTTGTACAGTTCCATAAAAGCGTCCAGATGAGCTCTCATATACCATTCCGGCACCGGAACCTTCGGTGGGGTCGGTTTGGTATCTCTGGGAAGAAAATCCTTGGTCAGTGAAAATTCGCCGCCCACATATTCGCCGTTCTCATTCCACGCTTCGTGCAAAGTTCCGTGAACGCCAATCTCAATGTACTCACAGGTATTCAGATAATCTCTGATCTTCTCAGCCTCTTCCACATCAAGGAACTGGGTATGATCCCAGCCGGGCCTCGTTGCATACGGCACCTTCTGTAGCTTATTATCTTTATCCCACTCTCCGATTACAAACAGTACATTGATCTTCATGCCGATGGCACGGCCGATCTCATTCAGTGCAATATAGTCCGCAAGCACATGCTTTCTGGGCATACCTGTCCTGTTTGGCATCCAATCAGCCCAGTAAGGAATGCGACCGTCCATCCAGCCCACATCATCCACCACCAGCTGCAGTGCGGCCGGGATCCTGATATCATTTAATATCACATCTATTCCTCCCTTTCATATTAAACGTACAGAGCTTCTATGGCTTTCTGAGAAAGAATCGCATCCCGTGCGGTTACCGGGATCTCTCCCTCGCCAGCTACCGCGCGGCCGAAGGCCTCAATCTCCTTGGTATACATATTACCAAATTCCACATTGATTTCCAAGGGTTTTATCTCGCCTCTGTTCTGGGAAGCGTCATATCCGCCCACTTCCTCCATGCAAAGAACCTCAATGCGGCCACCTTCCACCTGAGAGATGGTTCCCTCCGCGAAAACACTTCCCTTGGTGCCGTAGAACTCCAGTTTACACTTTGCAGCTGCATCGGGAATATTGAAATTGGCATCCACATAGCAAAGAGCGCCGTTTTCCATCCTGTAGATGGCAGCACCGGCATCCTCCACGGAATACTTAAATACCTGGTTGCCAACCATGCCCTTTGTCTCTGCGATCTCGAGACCTGTTATGTATCTGATCAGGTCGATACAATGAATACCCATATCCATCATGGCGCCGCCGCCGGATAATTTCACATCCTGTCTCCAACAATTCTCCATCTCAGGATACCAGCAGGTAAGCTGCGCACGGGCAGATACGATCTCTCCCAGCTTACCCTCTGCGATCAACTCACGGATCTTTTGGTGATAGCTGTGGAAACGCATCATAAATCCTACGCCCAATTTCACGCCCTCCGCCTCGCAGATGGCTGCCAGCTCTTCTGCGTCAGCAACGCTCAAAGCAATGGGCTTCTCAATGAGAATATCCTTCTTAGCTTTCGCTGCAGCGATACACTGCTCCTTGTGGCAGAATACCGGAGAAGCGATATACACTGCCTGAATCTCCTCAAGCTTTAATAAATCTTCAAAATTGTCAAATGCGTACTTTGCACCGTACTTTTCGGCAACACGCTGAGCGGCCGCTTTGTCTGCATCCATCACAGCAACCAGCTGTGCATTGTCTGCCAGCATCATACCGGGCAAAGTTCTGCGGTCTGCGATCCCGCCACATCCTATTACACCCCACTTAATCTTCATAGCTTTCCTCCTACCAATTCTTATACTAAAAAAATACCGCCTTTTTCATAAAAAAAGTTTCCATTGCACAGATACTTTTTCACAGCCTTCTGCATAGAGTTGCTTTCCGGGAGTTCCTGCGGCGGCACCACGGTCGGCAGATGATATAAGATGAAATAAATGGATTCCCCCCGGGAATCTCTCGGATATGCTATATATTTATCCGCAAACCGGGTGACATTGGTATCTCTTCCCATAATCTCTCTCAGTCTCTTTTCCAGCATCCACGAGATACATATCATTGCCTTATACTCATACTCAGGATAACACGTTTTAAATAGTTCGATGGCTTTTCTGTAAGACTCCTCGCAGATTTCCGGAGAAAAAGGGGCATGGGAAGGAATATGTACATTCAGCACATTATCACCGTATTTCACAACCTCTTCATATCCGCAGAGCGTAATCCGCTCCTTCACACACTCACCAAACTCGTTTACGCCATAGCCGATAATCAGACCATCCTTCTCCACGATGTCAGCAAAGAACCTGCCTGCCTCGTCCTCCTGTCCCGCAGAACCAAAGCGCATGCCCTTCTCGTGCATATAATCACCGTCGATCAGGATCTTCACATCGTCTCCCTTGCGGTAAACTTTTATCCTGTCCGGAAACTTCTTCACCTGGAACTGCAGTCGTCCCACGCGGATGATCTCTCCCCTCAGCCAGAGCAAAAACCACCCCACATTGTTCCTCATACCGCTTCTTCCGTAGGCGTCATAATAATCGGTCATCTCGCTGTCAAAGCCGCTGAGCGTGTCAGAGATTACCTCATGAGGCACACCTCTCTTCTCCATATTCCCTATCATATCCTCCAGAAAATACAGAAGTGCAAACAGCGGGGCATGGTCAGTATCCGGTCTCTGTCTGTCAGGCATTTCCAAAATGGATATATCTGCCTTTGCTTTCAGGATCGCCAGCAATGTGTAAGTATGCACCATCAGATCCCGGTCTTTACTTACCATGTCTGCTGCCGCAAGCACATCAGCAAACCAGTTTCTGAAGATATTATATTGTTGGTTCAGACGGTCCAGTCTGTCCTTATCAACAATATAATACCCCAACTGATCAAAGAGCTTTAAGCCCTCTTCGTAGTAAGGAACCATCCCTTCGCTGTATTTGATCTGAAGTCTCTCACAGAAGCTTCTCACTTCTCTCTCCATACCTGTGACCTCCGGTTGTCAGACTTTTATTCTGCACAGAGCTCGCGAAGCTGCTGCTTCTTGTCCTTCATACGGTCCACAAATACCTCGAGACCTTTTTCATAATTGCGGTAGAGCCAAAGCTCCGTATGCTCTTTGATGATCTCATCAATATAATTGCACAGATACTCGCAACGCTTGGGGCTTACTTTCTGATCCATGCGGACTTTCATAAGCTCTGTCGCCATGATGACCATATGGACATTGACTTTGATCTCTCTCTTCCATCTCTCATCGAAGTCAAGCTTCTCCAGATCTTCCAGATTCTTCCTTGTGTACTCGATCACGTTGTCAAAGAAGAAATGATCTCCGCACTCATCCAGATCAAAGAATCCGGGATATGCCTTGTTCTTCAGATGTCTCGGGAAAATGAGAGCGCACATACTGGAGCTGTGGATTCTCTCAGGCTCTAACATGTAATACTGCTGGATACGGTAAAGAAGCTTGGAAACCCTGACTCCGCCAAACACGTTCTCGTCTATGTATCTCTCTGCTGCGTAGATAAAGCCTTTCTTATGGTTACCGCCGTTCTGCGCATCCCCTACGTTCCATGCATACTGACCTGCAAGGGCGGCCGGTACCAATCCCCATACCATATTGTGCATATGTCCGTCGCCGCTGCTCCAGTCGGTCATCAGATAACCGATGGCACCGTGCTCACGGCCCACTTCACCCAGCGTACGGGTATTGAAGCTCATGATATCAAATCTTCCGGTAAAGCTGATCCATGCAGAGTTGCCCGGGCACACATAGAAAGGAACATTCAGGTTCTTCATAGCAATACAGCGGCCTTCCATCAGCTGGGAAGTGATCAGGTCATAGCCCCAGTTTAAGGCAGTGGCATTCTTGGGGATTCTGGTGTGGACCTCGGGATATTTGGTTATCATGTCGGACCAGAACATTACGGTCTTACCGTACTTCTTCTCACACAGCTCGGTGAGCTTGTTCATATAATCCATGAACACATTGGCGATACCGTACTTCTTGCAGGCTTCCTCTGACTGGTATTTGCCCAGTCCCGTAACCTCATCCAGACCGATGTTGATACGTTTGGAACGGAAGTGAGGAAGCAAAGAGCCGTACAGCTTATCTACAAATTCCAGACTCTCGTCCAGCAAAGGATTCAGACTGTCAGGACGGTTGGTACCATCTGTCAGCGCAAGGTGTTTAAACTCCGGAAAATCCAGCCATGCTTCCATGTGACCGAAGCCGTTCTGGTTGGGCACCAGTTCGATAAATCTGTCGTAGCAGTACTGGTCCAGATACTCGATATCTTCCGGAGTCAGACAGTCAAAGTCTGCGGTATACTCCGGAAAAGCGTCATACTTAAAGACAAAACTGTCCATATATAACTGCAGTTCATTGTACTTCAGGTCAGCGAGCAGATCGATCAGCCAGGTTATGGTCTCCACCTTGGGCATACGTCCGCCACTGATATCCAGCATATATCCTCTGTTTTCAAACTGAGGATAATCATGAACGGTTCCGATGGGGAGCTTTCCGTCTTCCATCATCTGTCTTAGGCTTGTCAGGGCCCTGAACTTGCCGCTTTCGGAAGCATATTTGATCATGACACCTTCTGCCCCTACGCAGATGTCATACTCTTCTTTTTTTAATTCGGGAGATTCAGTGAAGGCAACGTCTCCGTTGCCTTCCTTTAACTTAAGATAAAAATCAAACAGACTGTCTTCCCTACTTGTCTCTTTTAAAACATAAAAACCATCTATGTATTCTTCTTTTACAGGTATCGGGAATATTTTAGCCATTTATTTACCCTCTTTCATCTCTTGTACCGCTTCCAAAATAGCATCTGCCATGTACTCAAGCTGCTCTTCACTTAAGCCGTACAGAGGCAGGTGTGTAAATCTGCGGTAGAATACTTCCTCACATACAGGACACTGCTTAGCGATCTCATCGGAATCGTATCCCATGTCAGCAACCACCTTGAATCTGTACAGAGGTCCGAAATGAGGAATGTTGGTAACGCCCTTCTCTTCCAGTTTCTTCTTCAGTACCTGTACGTCACCGCCTACGATCTCGGGATCGATCTGAAGCAGATACAGATGGAAAGTAGGCTTGATCTCGTCATTGCCCAGATCCTGAGGGATGATACCTTCCACGCCTTCCAGTCTGCTGTTCAGATATGCCGCTGCTTTACGGCGGGTCTCAATGATTTCTTCGTTTCTTGCGATCTGCAGCTTCAGACCCAGACCCTGAATCTCGGTAGGAGAATAATTCAGTGCCACAAAAGGCTCTTCCTTGCCGGGGATCGGAGTGATGTTATACAGCCAGTTCTTGATGGGCGCGGAGAAATCCAGACCCAGGAAACGGGCACGCTTCATATGGTCTCCAAAATTGGGAATGTTGGTGGTAGCAATACCGCCCTCACCGAAGGAGGTAATGTTCTTAACTTCATGCAAACTGAATGCAGCGAAATCACCGATGGTACCGATCTTCTTGCCTTTGTACATTGCACCGAATGCGTGAGCGGCATCTTCCAGTACCAGGATATTGTGCTCCTTGGCCAGCTTCATGATAGGATCCATGTCTACGGGATAACCACCGATATGTACGGGAACGATCATCTTGGTCTTGTCGGTGATCTTTCTTGCCACGTCAGCAGGGTCCATGTTAATGGTCTTGGGATCAACGTCTGCAAATACCAGCTTGGCACCTACTGCAAGAGGGTAAGCCATGGTTGCCACAAAGGTGATAGCGGGAACGATAACCTCATCCCCTGCCTTCAGGCCAGCGTATTTGTATGCAATTTCAAAGCCGGAAGTAGCATTGGTCACAAAGGTACTGGTGGTGGTACCAAGATACTGATTGCAAGCTTCCTCAGCCGCCTCTACCTGTGCACCTGTTGTCAGCTTTCCGGGGGGATTGGACACAGCATCAAGCTTCTTCACCTGCTCATATACAGCCTCAATTGCCTGATCATATTCAGGTCCATTGCCCTGCATAAGGAACTTAATTACTTCCATCAGGTCGTTTACATTGTAGTTCTCACCTACTGCCGCCCAAGGCACTCTTGTTTCCCCGGTGTTATAACGGAAATCTGTTGCTTTTTTCATTGAAATAAACCTCCTTATTATTATTAAACAATAATTAATTCATCCATTGCATTAATTATTTTATCACAATGTTACCGTGTTGTCAAGCTATGCACTTTCATTGACAAATATATTTCCCAATGATATAATTTTTTATATAAAAAGCAAAGGATTCACACCACACAGTCATGGAACAGATTACCGGCAATTCACAGCTTCTCCAGAAGATGAACCGCCTTAAGGTTCTCGATTATATCAGAAAAAATCCGGACACGACACGGCCTATCATTGCACAGGAAACCGGCTTGTCTTTATCTTCAATCACCAATATCACCTCCTATCTGATCGGACAGAATCTGATCACGGAGAGCGGTGTGGAGGATGCCCAGCGTGTCGGAAGGAAGTCCACTCTCCTGCGCTTTCACGCACAGGCTTATGGTCTTGTCTGCATTTTTCTGGGAGTAGGCTCCATCAACATCTCCTATACAGACTTGGAAGGACACATCCTCACTAACATCCAAGAGGCAGACAGCAATATGTCGTCCCGCAAGATGATCGAGGTTGTCCGCAGGAATGTTTCCTCACTGATCGACAAGTACGGCAGAGAGCAGATTCTGGGGATCAGCGTCGGTATCTCCGGTCTGGTACTGGACAATGGACGTTTTGTACTCTCCTCCAGCTTAAAGTGGAGAGAATTTGATCTGAAAGCTATTCTGGAAAACGAAACCGGACTTCCGGTATTCATAGAAAATGTATCCCTGCTCAAAGCCGTCTGGTATTTCTTCTGCAAGAACGATTTGGACTGCGACAATCTGCTTTTGGTAGATATGGAGAACGGTATCGGCGCCACCCAGTACTATCAGGGCAGCATCAACCGGGCAATGCTGGGCGAGATCGGACACACTACCGTGGAGAAGGACGGAGACTTATGCTTCTGCGGCAACAAAGGCTGTCTGGAGATTATGTGCTCCGAACAGAAGATCCTGCATCTTTATGAGCAGTACAGCGGCGATACGGCCACCGGCCTTGCTTATGTAGCAGAAAGGCTCGATGCAGGTGACGATGATGCCCGCCGTGCCGTGTCAGAGTGCGCGGTTTACCTAGGCATTGGTCTGGCCAATCTGGTGAACCTCTGTAAACCCTCCGCCATTTTGATCAACGCCGGGCTTTTTCATGAAATTCCCTCTTTTATCGACCTCGCTGTAGCGGAAATGAAAGAACGCGCCTACCCCGCACTGATTCAGAATCTGATCATCAATCAAGTGTCCATCCGGGAGGAGGACATTGTCCGCGGAGCAGCATTCAACCTCTGCGACAGACTGTTTGACATTTCCTTTTCCGGCAATATTGTAGAGTAAACAAAAAAGAGTCCGCCTTTGGACTCCTTTTTTACTTCCACTTGAAGATCACGATCCCCGCTGCTGCCACCGCCATTCCAATGGCTTTTCTCCACTCCCAGGGCTGCTTTTCCACACCGAACCATCCAAACAACTCAATGATGTAGGCAACCAGAAGCTGCGCCACAACGATCAGCATAACCGCCCTTGCCGGTCCCAGTGAATCCATACTTTTAATGACAGTATAGGTAATAAAGGCACCGATGGTTCCGCCCAGAAGCATATATTTTGGACTCACCTGCCATACCGCCGTCAGAGAACTTCTGTCCGTAATCAGCCAGGCCCCAAGACAGACCAGAAGTGCGGTAAACTGCACAAACGTATTGGCCACCCAAATGCTGGATGCTTTTGTCACTTCTGTGTTGAATACGCCCTGAATGCTCATAAGGGCCCCCGAAATCAATGCAATCAAAAAACCGATCATGTGGATTCACCTACCTTTTAAGGTTATCATATCCAAACGATCGGTCTTTTATTCTATTTTGTAAAACTTATTCTGCTACATCCTGTATCTGCGAGATGATTTGTCCGGAAAGTTCTTCAAGAAGTGCAGGGACATCCCCACCGTTCCACACTTTGGCAAACAGCACTTCCAGTTCAATCCAGAAATTGCTGGTAGACATCATCTTGGGAAGCGGTACACTGTTGGCGTATTCTTCCAAAAAGGCCCGAGTTTCCTCATTTGCCTGTGCACAGGAGATCTTTGCCGGCATTTTACCGGTGCGCTCATACAGGCTTTCGCTGTAATCATTCACAAGATAAGCCGCAAATTCATTGGCAAGTTCCTTGTGTTCGGAATATCCGTTTACACAAACTGCAGTTGTCACCGACAGGGAACGGCTGTCAAGCTCACTGTTCACTGCAGGCATAGGGGAAATACCGTACTCATATGCCAGAGCGCCTTCTGCACGGGCTGCCTCCAGCTTTTCGATCACATCTGTTGTAGCAATGGTAAATACGATCTTACCATCTATGAAATCCTGCACAACAGAGTCGAAGGTCACGGTGTCTGACTCAATATAGAAAAACTGGTTTAATGCTTTGTAGACCTCCAGGCACTGTGCGGTCTCCTGATTATTAATGTTGATAATGTTCTCATTATCCCCGGAGTCTCCGCCCACGGTCATATAATTACCCACAATCCAGTAGTTGTAAAAAATATCGGAAACATCCCATTTCATAATACCTTCCACGCCCTCCGGCACGTCAAAGGTATCACCAATCTTCAGAATGTCATTTACTGTCCTCGGAATGGACCGCTCCATATAATACGTTGTCAATTCCTCCGGTGACAGTGCTTTCCTTTCTTCCAGCGTCAGTTCCTCTTCGCCGGCGATCGCTTCACCAAGCACTTCCTCGGGCAGTTCCTCCTGTGCGCTCTCATAGTCCTTTTGCACCTGCTGAGCAGCCCATTGCTGCAGATAAGTCTCGTTGTACACAAGGGCACTGGTCTCAAAGCTGAAGGGATATGCTACCAGCTTATCGTGGTAGGTCACCGCCGAAAGAGCAGCCTGCGGGAAATTGTCTATGGTACAGATATTCCCCACATCAGCTATGGGACCGGCCAGACCCGCAAGATATGCCTTTTCCAGAGAATCATGGCTGAGCAAATATACGTCCGGCATTCTGTTACTGTGGAGAGAATAGTGATTGACCGTATCCAGATACTCACTGTCATCCATAAGCACCGGGATTACCCGCACTCCTCTCTCATTTCCGAAGGATACTGCAGCGCTGTTAATGTAATCTGACATAGAATCATCTGCATACCAGAAGTAGATGGTTTCTTTTTTGTCAAACACAGACAGACCGGAAAATCCTTCATCGATCCCGGTCTTGTCTATTTTACTGATAACAATCAGGGAGCACGCCAGAATGAGAATCGCAAATACTCCCAGGATTCTCCGTTTCAAATGCATCAGATCACCTCATCAATACAGGATGCCAGAATATCTGCCATCTCATCCACATGCTCCTTGCTTATTACTAAAGGCGGCACAAATCTGATGATGTCTGCTCCCGCATTAATCAGAATCAGCCCTTTTTCCAGAGCTTTATTGATCACAGGTCCTACCGGACGGTCAAACACCAGCCCCTGCATCAGACCCACACCTCTTCTGCCTACAATACAGTCATATTTTGCGGCCAGTTCATCAAGCTTCTCCTCCAGATAGGGCGCCACTTCTCTCACATTTTCCATGACATGCTGCTCTTCAAAGAGGTCAAACACCTTGCTGACTGCAGCCGTTGCCAGAGGGTTGCCGCCGTAGGTAGTACCGTGGTCTCCTGCAACGAGAGACTGTCCCGCCACTTTTTCCGTCATGAGAAATGCTCCGATGGGAACACCGCAGCCAAGGGCTTTCGCCGTGGTCATGATGTCAGGCTTTACGCCGTAGCGCTGCCATGCATACAGATATCCGGTTCTTCCCATGCCACACTGCACTTCATCAAAGATCAAAAGGATGTCCTTCTCATCACAGAGGGCACGTACCTTCTTTAAGAATTCTTCGGTTGCAGGGAAGAGTCCGCCTTCGCCCTGCACTGGCTCCAGAATAATGGCACAGGTCTTATCCGTCACCTGACTTGCCACGCTTTCAAAATCATTCAGGTCCGCAAAACGCACATGACCGATCATGGGCTCAAAGGCCTCTCTGTAGTGGGGATTGCCTGTAACAGACAGTGCGCCGAATGTTCTTCCGTGGAAGGAGTGATTCATGGCAATGATCTCATGATCGGTGCAGCCATCTTTTAAGTAGGCATATTTTCTGGCCGCCTTGATGGCGCCCTCATTGGCCTCCGCGCCGGAATTGGTAAAAAATACACGGTCCATTCCGGAAGCCTTTTTGATCTTGCGTGCCGCTTCAATGGCAGGCACGTTATAATAGTAATTGGAGGTGTGAATCAACTTGTCAATCTGGCCTTTCAACGCATCATTGTATGCTGCATTGCCGTAGCCCAGCGCAAATACTGCGATCCCGGCACAGAAATCCAGATATTTTTTGCCCTCCATATCGTAGAGGTAAACGCCCTCACCCTTGTCAAGTACGATCTGGAAACGGTTATAAGTGTGAAGCAGATCCCGTTCCGCCTGATCAATATATTCCTTCATCATACTTCCTTCTCCTCATCGGCAATGATCGCAGTGCCTACACCATGGTTGGTAAAGATCTCCAGGAGCAGACAGTGGGGAATCCTTCCGTCCAGAATATGTACCCTGCTTACGCCGTTCTTGATGGCTGAGGTACAGTTGTTCAGCTTAGGCAACATACCACCGCCGATAAATCCGCCATCAATCAGTTCATCCGCTTCGGAAGCAGTGAGTCTGGAAATAAAGGATGACTTGTCATTGATATCCTTGTACAATCCCTCGATATCTGTCAGAAATGCCAGTTTCTCCGCATGCACCGCCTTTGCAATGGCACATGCCGCGTCATCTGCATTGATATTGTAGGTCTGGAAGTTCTCGTCCAGTCCGATGGGGGACACGATGGGCAAAAAGTCCTTCTCCAACAGATCATATAAGATCTTGGGATCCACGCCTGTAATCTCTCCCACATAACCGATATCCTGACCATCGGAATATTTCTTCTCCACTGTCAGGAGTCTGCCGTCCTTGCCGCTGATGCCAACAGCCTTGACGCCAAGCTCCTCCACCATGGAAACAAGGCTCTTATTCACCTTGCCCAGCACCATCTCAGCAATCTCCATAGTCTCCTCATCAGTAACACGCAGACCGTTAATAAACTTGGCTTCTTTGCCCACTTTACCGACCCAGCGGCTGATCTCCTTGCCGCCGCCGTGGACGATAATAGGTTTAAAGCCTACCAGCTTAAGCAGGGTTACGTCCTTGATCACGTTTTTCTGCAGTTCTTCATTGCTCATGGCACTGCCGCCGTATTTTACCACAATGATCTTGCGGTTGAATTTCTGAATATAGGGGAGGGCCTCAACCAATACCTCGGCCTTCCTGAGTACTTTTTCCATATCTTTTTCCATGATAATCTTCCTTTCTAGCTCCTATAATCTGCATTGATCTTAACATAGTCAAAGCTTAAGTCGCAGCCCCATGCGGTAGCCTTGGCCTCACCCATATGCATATCCACCAGAACCGTAACTTCCGGTGCGGAAAGAATCTTCGTAGCTTCCTCCTCGCTGTAATCACAAGCCACGCCGTTACCAAAAATATGCATATTGCCGTTTTCACTCTTGAAGTACAGATCCACGTTTTCGGGATCAAACTTGGCACCGGAGTACCCCAGTGCACACAGGATTCTGCCCCAGTTGGCATCATGGCCGAAGATCGCTGCCTTGGTCAGAGAGGAACAGATCACGGATTTCGCCAGAATCTTAGCGTCTTCCTTTGTTGCCGCATTGATAACGGTAGTCTCAAACAGGGCGGTTGCGCCTTCACCGTCTCCTGCCATCTTCTTGGCCAAAGCAACGGTGATCTCGTTCAGCGCCTGACAGAACAGATCAAAATCAGCGCCCTCCTCTGTGATCTCCTCATTGCCGGCAAGTCCGTTGGCAAGCACCAAAAGGGTATCGTTGGTGGAGGTATCTCCGTCCACAGAAATCATATTAAAGCTGTCTTCCACACTTTGCTTTACCGCCTTGGTCAGAAGCTCTTTAGAAATATTTACATCGGTTGTCACAAAGCCAAGCATGGTGCACATGTTGGGATGGATCATGCCGGAGCCCTTGCACATACCGCCGACGGTTACTTCCTTTCCGCCGATCTCTATGGTAACCGCTGCCTGCTTGGGAACGGTGTCAGTGGTCATGATCGCCTTTGCAGCGTTAAGGCCTGCCTCTGCGCCGGTAGACTTGCCTGCGGCCAGAAGCTCAATTCCTGCCGTGATCCTGTCAACGGGGATCTGCATACCGATCACACCTGTAGAAGCCACCAGTACGGCGCTGTCCGGAATATTCAGTACTTGTGCAGCTTTTTGTGCCTCTGCCTTACAACAGTCCAGACCCTGTTTTCCGGTACACGCATTGGCAATGCCGGAATTTACGATCACAGCCTGCACGTAAGGAGATTCTTCCACCACCTGCTTATCCCAGACAACCGGTGCCGCCTTTACAATATTGCTGGTGAAAGTACCTGCTGCCTTACAGGGCACGGTGCTGTAAACCAAAGCCATATCGGTCCTGTTCTGATACTTAATACCTGCTGCAGCAGATGCTGCCTCAAATCCTTTTGCCGCGGTCACGCCGCCTTCTATGATCTTCATAATCTTACTCCCTTTCCTTTATCCTCATTTATTGATTAAATGCCGTGATATTTTCTTCATTCAATGTGAAATCATAATAATTTAAATCCAGTCTGTGGGTCCAGCCAATGCGATTCCAGAAGGCATTCCCCACATCATTCTTCGTAAAGGCAATGAGACTCACCTTGTTGATATGCTCTTCCTTCAGGGCATTCATGCAAAATACCACCATCGCCTTCCCGATCCCAAGAAGCCTGTAATCTTCTCTCACACACACGTGATACAGACAGCCCCGTCTTCCGTCATGGCCGCAGAGGATACCGCCCACGATCTCACCATCCTCCGATACTGCCACCACGCTGGTGGAAGGATTTCGTCGCAGAAATTGCTCCACGCCTACTCTGGAATCATCAATACTCCTGATTCCGAATCCCTTGATGGTCATCCAAAGTGCATACAGACCGTCATAATCTTCAATCGTCATCGTCCTTACGATATAGCTTTTATCTTTCACTTTCCTTCTCTCTTTTCCTATGGTTCTACTCCTGCCACGGCAGATCCACTACCAGGTAATCATGGTTTATCTCAGGCAGAAATCTTTCCAGCAGATCCCTCATGGTGATCTTCATGCTGGATGTGTTGATACAGGGGTGAAATGCCACATACTCCTGATCCAGAATATCCTTATCGATGGCCAACTGCACATGGTTGTCCTTATCATTCATAAGCCCCATCACGCTTACGGAGCCGGGGGTAATATCAAGGTACTCCTCCATAAACTCCGCAGGTGCAAAACTAAGCCTCGGGCTCACGATCTGCTTACAGAAATCTTTCGTCACAAACCGCTTCTCACCGGGCATCAGAAGCAGATAAAACTTCGTCTTCTGGCTGTTGCACAAAAAAACATTCTTGCAAAGTTCCGTCCCAAGCGCTCTGTCAACCGCCTCACAGCCTTCCATGGTAAAGGCAGCCTCATGATCTACATAGTCATATTCTATTCCCAGCCGGTCCAAGAGGTCATAAACCGCAATCTCTTTGGGAAGCCTGCCCTCCATATTCTCCGGCCTTCCATGATATACCGCTATATCAGCCATATTCCGCTCCTTCTCATTTTTCAACCCGGCCCTGCGCATCAATCCCGGTCCGGTGCTCCCTCTATCTTACCACAATTTGCATAAATATCAACTATTATTTTCATTTTATGCATTATTTTAAAATATTCATGTATATTTATTCATTTATATATGTATATTTATGTTATTGCTAACATTTTAACGCATGAAACATATGTGTCTTTCCTCGCCAATAGACAGCCGCCGCAGGCACTTGGGCAGTGCTTGCTATGGCTGACATATTGTTTGTATAAAAGGCCCTTGAAAAACGCCGGCGCTTAGCGAAAGAGGAACCACGGGTTTCGTCTTGAGCTTAGCGTCCGCTGCGATTTTTCACGGAGCGAGAGCGTGCCGCTATGCAAACAATATGTCAGCCATAGCAAGCACGGTATCAATGCCCCCGGCGGCGTCCCTATTGCCGGGGACAGCCCTCTCCTACGGGAAGCAGGGAACCAGTTCCAGGCCCATGGCCTCGTCCAGTCCAAACAGCAGGTTCATATTCTGCACGGCCTGTCCGGCAGCACCCTTCACCAGATTGTCAAGAGCACCCATCATGATCACGCGCCCGGTGCGCTCATCAATCACAAAGTTCACATCCACATAGTTACTGCCTTCCACCCATTTGGTCTCGGGACAAACACCCTTTTCCAGCACGCGCACAAACTTCTCCTGCGCGTAATATTTGTCATAAGCCGCCCTGATCTCTTCGCAGGTAGGGAGCTTTCCGTCTTCCTTTTTCTTGAGAGATGCATATTCTGTCACCAGAATACCTCTGTTCATAGGAACCAGATGAGGGGTAAAATTCAAAAGAACCTGACAATCTCCCGCATAACCCAGCTGCTCCTCAATCTCCGGTGTGTGTCTGTGATTTGCCACACCATAAGCCTTGATGTTTTCATTTACTTCACAGTAGAGATTGGGCACCTTGGCGCCGCGTCCCGCTCCGGAAGTACCTGATTTGGCATCGATGATCAATGTATCCACATCGATCAATCCTTCTTTTACAAGAGGATATGCGGTCAGGATGGAGCAGGTGGTATAGCATCCGGGATTGGCTACCAGTCTGGTGTCAGCGGTGATCTTATTTCTGTTGATCTCGCACAGTCCGTAAACGGCTTCCTCAATAAACTGAGGTGACTTGTGTTCAATTCCATACCACTTCTCGTATACAGCCACATCTTTGATACGGTAATCTGCGGACAAATCCACAATCTTTACCTTGGACAGGATCTCCTCTGTCAAAAGCCCTGCAAGAAAGCCCTGAGGGGTTGCCGTAAAGATCACATCCACCTGAGAAGCCAGTTCTTCCAGATTGTCATCCTTGCAGATGTCCTCAACAATCTGAAACATATTCTGGTATACCTGATAATACTTTTTATCTATGTAGCTTCTGGAACCGTACCAAACGATCTCCACTTGAGGATGGTTTGCAAGAATGCGCACCAGTTCTCCTCCCGCATAGCCTGTGGCTCCGATAATACCTGCTTTTATCATAATACATTCTCCTTTGGGATCACTGTTTTATTTTGGCCAAACTTCACCAAATATAATATACTGCATTTTCACGAACTTGGCAACCTAAAAATCGCCTAAAGAACCTTCCATTTCTTATATGACTCCCTCATCAAATCAGCAGGATAGTTTTGATACAAAACCATCCTGCTTTTTCTGATAAAAAGATAAAAATGCACACAAATTCATCCGTGTGCATTTTACCGATGTATGCGTTAGTCTTCATAATGTGGGGCGATGATATAGCAGACGATTCCGGTCTTACCGATTAACTTTCCCTCTGCAGCGCTCACCTCATACTCTCGTACCCGAACCTGGTTGTTGCTGTTTCCGTCGATGGTCGTAAGCAGAACATTTCCGTTCTGCAACTGTGTTACTTTCCATAAAATAGAGGTATGGCTTAAATTCTCTTCTGTGCCATACATCTTTCCATCCCACGACCATAAAAGAAGATCGCCCTTTTGGGGTAGATAATCGCCGTGACCAAAGGCTGTTACATCCCATGTGTAAAAGTCAGCAGAGGTATTGGCAGTGTAACCGGTAACATTGGCTGCACGACTGTTGGCAATGATTGAGGTAGGAACGCCGGCGTTGCGAATACACCAACTGGCAAATTCGGAACACCAGGCAGAACCAATGCTTTCCAAACATTTACCGTATTCTGTGTAATCACCGGAACCGCTAACATTGCCTCCGAAATCTGCTTCACTGTCACCTTCCTTGTAGCCAACCTGCGACAAAGCGATATTGATGATATCTTCACGGTAATCTCCGGTCAGCGGTACATTACACAGGGCCGTATAATACTCGCTATTGGCATAAGCCTCCGAGGGAGCACCACAGATTTCCCACTCTACGGGTGTACTGCGAAACGCACCGGTTTCCAGTTCTATGGAGGACAACAAATCCACATGGGTCAGTGCGTAGCAATTTTGAAAAGCCCATTCGCCGACCTCAATCACATCTTGACCAATAACTGCATTTTCCAGATAGCGGAAACCCTGAAATGCACGATCACCGATACGGGTAATGCCGTCTTCTACCACCAAAGCGGTAATGGATTTCCAATATGCAACCCAAGGCTGATTTCCCGCCCCCTTTTCATAGTCGGGAATGGCGCCGTTTCCGCTGACAATCAAGGTTCCGTTGCTATCCAACTTCCAGGAAATCGTATCTGTACAGGAGCCGCCGGCAACCCGGGTGACTGCGTGTATAGATACAGTTTCTTTATTGGATATAGTCGTGTCGCTGACGACCGGTTCCACAGAATCCTTATCTGAAACGAAATGATTTATGATCATAATCAAAGCCACGAGGCCTATAAGATACAACAGCAGTTTTTTCATAGAACGAATGCCACCTTTCTGGAATCAACCGGGAAAAAAGAATTTCGCTTTGCGAAATTCTCCGCCTGCGGCGGGTCTGCGAAGCAGACAACTACCGCCCGATACCGTTCAGTATCAGGCGGTGTGTGGGTCTACCCGGTTAAGACTTTTTAGCCGTAAATGATCCTGCGCTTCATGGTTACGTCAACAGGGGACTCTGTGGAGTAAGGGATCTCTCCAACGAGAACCTTAACAAAAGTCTCCTGGCTTACTTCATCAGGACTGTAAATATTAAAGTATGTATTTCCTCCGGCCATGGCATTGTTGCACATGAGAGGATTGCCCATAGATACACAGACAGACTTTTCTGCACCGAAGGAAAAGGCACTGTGATAGGTAGCCATCTTTTCACCGAACAGAGAAGGCATACCCTTAGGAATGTGGGGCGCAACATAGCCCACGTAGAGGATCAAATCCTTACTGTCTGCATATATTTTAAGACGGTCTGCACTGTCCAGATCCACGGATACCTCAACCTCAAATCCCTGTGCTTCCAGCGCACGTACCATGGGCTCGATCAGCTTTTCGGGCTGGGGCGCATGGGTACTGATGATCAGAAGGACTTTCTTAATCTTCTCTTTATTCAGGGGGATGATGTGGTTGTGATCCCGTACCAGTGTGATGGATTTCTCTACAATCTGTTTGCACACTTCCTTTGTCTTGGGTACAATATCCTCCATCTTGGGCAGCTGACGGTCTTCCTCAAACAGGCCAACCTGCTCCTTCAAAGTGAGAACACGCTCACAGGCCTCGTCCACTCTCTCCATGGAAAGCTTTCCGGCCTCGATGGCATTGTAAAGTGTATCAAAGTCCTCCAAAATGGCGCCGCAGATCATATCGTTACCTGCATCAATGGCACGGATCAGCATTTCCTCACG